>NZ_JBFBCG010000008.1:0-144498 GCF_040683105.1 Streptomyces sp. NPDC051020
GCTCCGTACGTACGGTCTTGATCGCCACCCGTCGGCCGGACGCCGAGCGGGCGAGATAGACCAGCCCCATGCCGCCGGCCCCGAGCCGTCCCAGCACCTCGAACGGACCGATCCGCCTCGGGTCGTGCTGCGTCAGCTGCTCCACCACTTGCCTGCCACCTCCCCGTACGGACCTCAGGAACAGAAGTCCGCGAAAAACCCCGCCCTGTGCAGCGTCTCACCACTGGGCACCACCCGGCGGTGCGCTCCCTGATTGTTCCTGGCTGAGGCGATGGTTGCGAACCCGGGGGCGGATCGGGGTGTCACATGTCACTCTGTCCTCTTTCAGGACACCGGGGGCTGAAGTACGGCGAACTCGGCACCCTGATCGTCGTGCAGGACCGCCATCCGCCCGTACGGGATGTCGAAGGGCGGCGCGGAGACCCGGCCGCCGAGCCCGACCGCCGTCTCGGCGGCGGCGTCGCAGTCCGCGACGGCGAAGTAGATGAGGAAATAGCTGGGCATCTCGGCCGGGAACGCGTCGGTGATCACGCTGCGTCCGCCGATCGCGGTGTCGGGTCCGGGTTCGGTGCCTTCGGGGGACCACATGCGGAAGTCGACGCCGGACTCGGAGGCGCCCGCACCGCCGGACCCGGACTCGGCGGATCCGGAATCGGCGGCGCCCCCGTCGCCGGTGTCCCCATCACCGGCGTCCCCCGCGCCGGTGTCCCCGTCGCCGGTGCCCGGCTCGCCGTGATCGGTGCCGGACTCGCCGAGATCGGTTCCGAGGAAGCCGAAGACCTTCTCGTAGAAGGCGTCGACGCGGTCCTTCTGCCGGGTGTAGACCTCGGTCCAGCAGAAGGATCCGGGCTCGTTCCGCTTCTCGAACCCGCTGCGGTCACCGGCCTGCCAGAGCCCGAAGACCGCACCGCCCGGGTCGGCGGCCTGCGCGAGCACGCCCGAGCGGCCGACCCGGACGGGCTCGGTGATGACCTGGCCGCCCTCCTGCCGGATCAGGGCGACGGTCGCGACGATGTCGTCGGTGGCGAAGTAGACGCCCCAGGCGGTCGGCATCCGGCCGTCCTGCTTGGCGGCGAGTGCGGCGACGAGCTTGCCCTCACTGAGAGCCTCGGCGTACGCGCCCCCGGCGGCGTCCCCGGCCCGGAAGGTCCACCCGAAGAGCCCGCCGTAGAAACGCTTGCCCGCTTCGAGATCGGGGAGCTGCGCGTCCACCCAGCACGGCGCGGAGCGCGGGAATGGGGCCATGGGTCCGGATCCTTCCATCGACGTGACGCTCGTCACACCCAAAGTAGCCGCGCGCCGCGTGTACCGCGCAGCGAATGCCCCTTATCGAACGAAGATTCGATATCGGAGTTCCTTGGCCGCCGCGTCACGGAAAGTTATCCACCGATGTTGTCCACAGGCTGTTGATAACACTGTTCAGGCTGTGGATCGCATCCGCCGAAATCCGGCCACTTCTCCCACGCCACCCCACCGCACCTGCGGAACTCCCCATTTGCAGTCGGCCGAATCGCGCTCCGATCACCCCTCGGTAAGCTGACGGCATGACAGGACAAGTGCGCACCGTCGACGGCCGCGTGGCCGGTCGACGCGGACAGGCGACGCGGCAGAAGCTGCTCGACTGCCTCAGCGAGATGCTCAGCTCCTCGCCTTACCGGGACGTCAAAGTCATCGACGTCGCCCGCAGGGCGGGGACTTCACCCGCAACCTTCTACCAGTACTTCCCCGACGTCGAGGGAGCCGTCCTCGAGATCGCCGAAGAAATGGCCAAGGAGGGCGCCGCGTTGACCGAATTGGTCGCCGGCCGCTCCTGGGTCGGCAAGGCGGGCTGGCAGACCTCCGAAGAGCTCGTCGAGGGGTTCCTCGACTTCTGGCGACGCCATGACGCGATCCTGCGCGTGGTCGACCTGGGGGCAGCCGAGGGCGACAAGCGGTTCTACAAGATCCGCATGAAGATCCTGAACTCGGTCACCAACTCCCTCACCGATTCGGTGAAGGAGCTCCAGGCCAAGGGCAAGGTCGACAAGGACGTCAGTCCGGCCGCGATGGCGGGCTCGCTCGTCGCGATGCTGGCGGCGGTCGCCTCGCACCAGAAGGGTTTCCAGACCTGGGGCGTCAAGCAGGCGGAACTCAAGCCGAACCTCGCACTGTTGGTGCATCTGGGCATCACCGGCAAGAAACCGACGAGATAGCGCCGGACGCACCTTTCTTTCCGGCTTCTTGCCTCGCTTCTTCCTGCACTGGGCTTCGCACGGCAATCCCGGGCTGCCCACGTCCTGTCTCACCGATGGCGGACCACCCGATGTGGTCCGCCATCGGCGTATCCGGGCGGCCTCCGGGTCACGGACTGTCGCGCCGCTCCAGCCGGAAGAGCCGGATCTCCCGCTCCACCCGCGCCTGATATGTGGCGTACGGGGGCCAGAACGTCAGCGCCGCCCGCCACACCTCCGCCCGCTCCGCGCCCTCCAGCAGCCGGGCACGCACGGCGATGTCGTGCCCCTTCCAGTTGATGACGGCGTCGTCCGGATGGGCCAACAGGTTGGCGGTCCACGCAGGATGACCCGGACGGCCGAAGTTGCTGCCGATCAGAATCCAACTGTCGCATCCGTCGTCCTCGGAGCGGCGCTCCGGCATGCAGGCCAGTGGAGTGGTGCGCGGCTGTCCGCTCTTCGCCCCGCGCGCCGTCAGGATCATCCCCGGTAGCATCCGGGCGCTGAGCAGCACCTTGCCGCGGGTGAGCCGGTGGACGGTGCGGTCCATGGCGGGCACGAGGTGCGGGGCGATCCTGGCGAAGGTACGGGTCGAGGACACCCTCTGGATCAGCCGGACTCCGGGCGCCATCAGACGGCCACCTCCTCGCGCGGTTTCCGGTCGCCGGGCGTGAACAGACCGGCCTGTTCGGCGGCGTGGTCGCGCAGCCGGTGGACCGGGCCGAAGAGCAACTCGTCGGCGGCGGCCCGTTTGAAGTAGAGATGCGCCTCGTGTTCCCAGGTGAAGCCGATGCCGCCGTGCAGCTGGACGGCCTCGGCGGTGGTGATCCGCAGCGCTTCCAGCGCCTGGGCGAGCGCGAGCCCTCCGGCCGCCGGGTCCCAGGCCGCGTAGTACGCCGCGGACCTGGCCGCCTGCACCCGTACGTACAGGTCGGCGAGCCGGTGCTGCACCGCCTGGAAGGAGCCGATGGCGCGGCCGAACTGCTCGCGCGCCTTGACGTATTCGATGGTCCGGTCGAGTGCGCTCGCCGCGGCTCCGACCGCCTCCGCCGCCAGTACGGCAGCGGTCGTGCGCCCGACGGCGGCGAGTGCTCCGGCCGGCCCCGACACATCCACCGTGTCGTCCGCGCCGAGCAGTTCGGCAGTGGTCTCACGGAGTTCGACACGGGCCACCGGCCGGGTCTCGTCGAGCGAGGTCTGCCGGGTGCGGGCGAGCCCGGTCGCCGTGTCGGAGCGGACGAGGAAGAGAAGAGTCCGGCTGCGCGGGAAGCCACCCGTGTGGGCGGCGACCAGCAGAAGTCCGGCGCTGTGCCCGTCGAGGACCTGGGCGGCTTCCCCGTACAGCCGCCACCCCTCCGGGCCGGGCGTGGCCTGTACGCCGCCGGACCGGCCGCCGCCCGCCCAGGCGCCGCCGCTGGTGTCGCCGATCAGGCCGAGGGCGGTGGCCGGTGAGCCACCGGGGACGGCGAGGGTCGCGGTCAGCTCGCCCGCGGCGATGCGCGGCAGCAGGGCGGTGCGCTGGGCGTCGGTGCCGACGGCGGCGATCAGCGGTGCGGCGAGCGCAGCGGTGGCGAGCAGCGGGGACGGCAGCAGGGCACGGCCGGCCTCCTCGCAGGCGACGGCGAGTTCGGCGGGGCCGCAGCCGGCTCCTCCGTACTCCTCCGCGAGCGTGAGGCCAGGCAGTCCGAGGTCCTGGGCGAGCTGCCGCCACAGGGTCTCGTCGTATCCGTGCGCGGTCCGTACGGCGCTCCTGACCTCGGCGGGTCCGCAGCGTTTGGCCAGCAGTTCGCGCAGGGTGCGGCGGATCTCGTCCTGCTCCGCGGTGAAGGCGGCGTCCATCGTCGGGCTCCTTCCCCTCAGAGGCCGTCGGCCCCTGATCTGACGGGCCGTCATGCTAGGGGCGATGGCGCCAGAAACCCAGACTCGCGCACACCTCCGCTCCCGGACCCGGTCCGCCCGCATACCGGTCCGTGCCGCCATATCTGATGTACCGTCAGATTCATGCCTTCCTCACCCTCCTCTCCCCCACGCAAGGTCGCTGTCGTCGGCATATCCCTCGCGGACTGCGGACGCGTCGACGGCCCGACTCCGTACACCCTCAACGCCCAGGCCGCCCGCCGGGCACTCGCCGACTCGGGCCTGGACCGCTCGGTCGTCGACGGTTTCGCCTCCGCCGGACTCGGCACGCTCGCCCCCGTCGAGGTCGCCGAGTATCTGGGGCTGAAACCCACCTGGGTGGACTCCACCGCGGTCGGCGGTGCGACCTGGGAGGTGATGGCCGCCCACGCCGCCGACGCGATCGCGGCAGGCCGCGCGAACGCCGTGCTCCTGGTGTACGGATCGACGGCCCGCGCCGACATCAGAGCGGGGCGCCGCACGTCGAACCTGTCGTTCGGTTCACGCGGCCCGCTCCAGTTCGAGGTGGCGTACGGGCACTCGCTGATCGCCAAGTACGCCATGGCTGCCCGCCGCCATATGCACGCGTACGGGACGACGCTGGAGCAGCTCGCCGAGGTGGCAGTCCAGGCGCGAGCGAACGCGGCGGCCAACCCGGACGCGATGTTCCGGGACCCGATCACGGTGGACGACGTGCTGTCCGGCCCGATGATCGCGGACCCGTTCACCAAGCTGCACTGCTGCATCCGCAGCGACGGCGGGTGCGCGGTGCTGCTGGCCGCGGAGGAGTACGTGCCGGATACAGCGAAGGCTCCGGTGTGGATCCTCGGCACGGGTGAGCACGTCTCCCACTCCACGATGGCGGAGTGGGACGACTTCACGGTCTCCCCGGCGGCCGTGTCGGGCCGCCTGGCGTTCGAACGCGCCGGGGTACGGCCGGCGGACATCGACCTGGCCGAGATCTATGACGCGTTCACCTATATGACGCTGGTGACGCTGGAGGACCTCGGCTTCTGCGCGAAGGGCGAGGGCGGCGCCTTCCTCGAGAAGGGCCGCACGGGCCTGACCGGTGAACTCCCGGTCAACACCGACGGCGGCGGCCTCTCCGCCTGCCACCCCGGCATGCGCGGGCTGTTCCTGCTGGTGGAGGCGGTACGGCAACTGCGCGGGGAGGCGGGAGACCGTCAGGTCCGGAAGGCGGACGGACGGCTGCCGGAGCTGGCGGTGGCCTCGGGGACGGGCGGCTGGTTCTGCTCGTCGGGGACGGTGGTGCTGGGGCGGGGGTGAGGGGGGTGCGAGGGGGAGGCAACGGGGCACTCCGGGTCCTGATGTCCAATGGCCGCATGACGGATGCATCGACCTCTGCCCAGCGCACCTTCCGGGACCTCCTGCACGCCCAGCGCGTCTGGGACGTGGACCTCCCCGCCTTCGACCCGGCCGCCGCGCCCCGCACCCCGCTCCCCCTCTTCCACGCCTGGTTCGCCGAGGCGGTGGCCGCCGGGCAGACCGAGCCGCACACCATGACGCTGGCCACGGTCGACGCCGAGGGCCACCCCGACGTACGGACGCTGATGCTGCACGACGCGGACGACCGAGGCTGGCACTTCGCCACCCACGCCACCAGCGCAAAGGGCCGCCAGCTCGCCGCGCGTCCGCATGCGGCGCTCGGTTTCTACTGGCCCGCGCAGGGCCGACAGGTACGGGTACGGGGTCCGGTCACCGCCTGCACCCCGGCCGAGAGCCGGGCCGATCTGCACGTCCGCTCGACCGGGGCGCTGGCCTCGGCACTGGTGGGGCGGCAGAGCGAGGTGCTCGGCTCGTACGAGGAGCTGAACCGCGCCTCGGACGCCGCATGGGAGCGGGCGCTGGCAGAGCCACAGGCGGACGTGGCGAGCTGGACGCGGTACGTGGTCGAGCCGCACGAGGTCGAGTTCTTCCAGGGCGATGTGCGGCGACGGCACGTCCGGCTCCGCTACCGCCGGGACGGCGGCAGCTGGACCCGGGAACTGCTCTGGCCGTGAGCCGGAAAACCGATTTCGACCAGAAAGGGGCACTATGGAAAGCAGGTGAGTTGCTGGAGGCATTCCATGACACAAGCCCGTTCCCGTTACGCCGCCGACCGCGGTCTGACCACGCGCATGGTCACCACGATGTTCCTGATCGGACTGCTGTACGTGGTCCTGGTGGGCGTGCTCCTCGCGGTGCTGCGGGGCGCCTGGCCGATCATCCTGATCCTCGTGGGTGGCCTGTTCATCGCGCAGTTCTGGTTCAGCGACCGCATCGCCGCCTTCAGCATGGGCGCCCGCGAGGTCACCCCCGAGGAAGCACCCGAGCTGCACGGCACCATCGACCGGATCTGCGCCCTGGCCGACATGCCGAAACCCCGGGTGGCCATCGCCCAGAGCGACGTACCGAACGCCTTCGCCACCGGCCGCGGCGAGAAGACCGCCCTCGTCTGCGCCACCACCGGACTCCTGCGCAGACTGCAACCCGAGGAGCTGGAGGGCGTCCTCGCCCACGAGATGTCCCATGTCGCGCACCGGGACGTCGCCGTCATGACGATCGCCTCGTTCCTCGGCGTCATGGCCGGCGTGATCACTCGCGTCGCCCTCTGGGGCGGCTTCTCCCGCAGCAGCCGCACCAGCGACCCCGTCGGCATCGCGATCCTGCTGGTCCCGCTGATCAGCGCCGTCGTGTACTGCCTGAGCTTCCTGCTCACCCGGCTGCTCTCGCGCTACCGCGAACTCTCCGCCGACCGCGCCGCCGCCCTCCTCACCGGCCGCCCCTCCGCGCTCGCCTCGGCGCTCACCAAGGTCAGCGGGCAGATGGCCCGGATCCCGACGGAGGACCTGCGGAAGGCGGAGCCGTACAACGCCTTCTACTTCGTCCCGGCGTTCTCCTCCGAGGAAAGCCTCAGCCGGCTGCTCTCCTCCCACCCGACCCTCGAACAGCGCCTCGACCAGCTGGCCCGCATCTCCGCCGAACTCGCCCGCCCGTAAGGAGTCCGCAGTGGGTCTGCTCGACACGATCCTGGGACGCAGCAAACCGGTGCGCCCCGACCTCGACCAGCTCTTCGCCGTACCGTCCGCCGCGCTCACGCTCCAGGCGGGCGCGGGCTTCATCCCCACCGGTCTGGGCTCGGTCTGCTTCGCCGGCGTGGAGGGCGGCACCTTCGCCCGTATCCAGCAGGACGTACAGGAACTGCTCGACTCGGACACGGACCGGGGCGGGATCCCGGTGGAGTACAGCCACGATTCGTACGGCTATACCTGGCTGCTCGCCCGCCAGTCCCCCGACGACGTGGCCGCCCTGGTCAACGACCTGCACGCGGTCAACACCCTGCTCCAGGACGGCGGCTTCGGCCCGCAACTGCTCTGTTCACTGATCGGCTTCCGGAACGCCGAAGGGCGCTCGCTGGCCCTGGTCTACCTCTACAAACGCGGCACGTTCTATCCGTTCGCCCCGGTGCCGGGCGGCGCCGAGAGACGCGACAGCCCCCTGGAGCTGCAGGTCAGGGCGACACTGGGCGACGACTTGCGGGTCGAGCAGGATCTCTCCCGGTGGTTCCCGGTCTGGGGCGCGCCCGGCCTGTGACAATCCGGCGGTGTGCGCCCGCTCCGGCTCTCACACTCACGACATTGCCGAATGTGGACCGTGTCTCTCTGGTCACGCTACGCAGTCGGCGGGATCCTCGTATCCATGACGAGCAAGAAACTCCCCGAATGGGTACCGCCCGCGGGGCTCCAACTTCACCTGACCGGGGTCCACTTCGACGCCATCCGGGTACGCGGCGTACGCGGCGAGGCCGTCCTGCACCACCTCGCCACGCTCACGGACGGCGAACCGGGTCCGGTGGTCCGGGAGGTCGCGGGCGGGCGGTGGACGTACTTCCTGATCCCGCCCGGGGTGAGCAAGGAGTACGACTGGCCGCCCGGGGCGACTTGTCTCGGCCCGTCGGCGCGGGATCTGTACGTGGGGATCCCCGCGGCGCACGGCAACACATATCCGCTGAGCTGGCGGTGCGGGGCGCCGGAGGAGGGGCAGTTCGTGGACGCGGAGCTGCTGCACGGGGTGGTGGTCGCGCAATTGGTACGGGAGAACTGGTGATCCGTTCCGTATCATCAGGTTCATGACTCCTGAGCGCCCCAATTCCGTCAGTCGGCTTCGTGCCTCCGACGCCGATCGCGAAGCGGTGGTGGAGCAGCTCCAGGAGGCGGCGGCCGAAGGCCGCATCGATCTCGACGAGTTGGATACGCGCCTGGGCCAGGCGCTCGCCGCCAAGACCTTCGCCGAGCTGGAACCCCTCACTGCCGATCTGGCGCCCGCGCCGCAGAACGCGACGGAGCCACTGGTCATCGAGGGCGGCATCCACGGCCTGGCACGGACCGGACGGTGGAAGGTGCCCGCACGCATCGACGCGAAGGGGGGCATGGGCGGCGCCAAGCTCGACTTCACGCAGACCGAGACCCGACTGCGCGAGATCGAGCTGGAGGTCAACGGCCAGATGGGCGGGGTCGTCGTCGTCGTACCCAGGGGGTGGGCGGCCCATATCGACGACGTCCGTCCCGGCAT
The DNA here is from genome assembly GCF_040683105.1 of Streptomyces sp. NPDC051020. Classification (NCBI taxonomy): domain Bacteria; kingdom Bacillati; phylum Actinomycetota; class Actinomycetes; order Kitasatosporales; family Streptomycetaceae; genus Streptomyces; species Streptomyces sp. NPDC051020. The sequence goes on from NZ_JBFBCG010000008.1 coordinate 8,679, forward strand.
GGGCGGCTTCAAGGACCGGACCCGGGGCGAGAGGCTCCCGGGCACACCGCTGCTCCGCCTCAGCGGCACGGGCGGCATGGGCGGAGTGGTCGTCCGCCACCCCAACATCTGGGAACGGTGGAAGCTGCGCCGCGGCAAGCGGCGCTAAGACCGACCGGCACCGGCTTCCGGCCGGAAGACCGGGACCGCCTCGCACCCCTCCTCCTGCCGGAAGGCGACGCGCAATTCCATGCCGATCGCGAGGGCCGACTCCTCGCAGTCGACGATCTCCGTCATCATGCGCGGCCCCTCGGCGAGGTCGACGACGGCCGCCGTGTACGGGACGCGGGAACCGAACGGCGGCAGGTCGTTGCGGTGGACGACGGACCAGGTGTAGAGCGTGGCGCGACCGCTCGCCCGCTCCCAGTCGACGTCCTCGCTCCAGCACGTGGGGCAGAACTCGCGCGGATAGTGGTGGGCGGCGCCGCAGGCACGGCACCGTCGCAGCAGCAAGCGCCCCTCGGCGGCGGCGTCCCAGTAGGGGCGGGTGAAGTCGTCCGGCTCGGGCAGGTCGAAGCGGGGGGTGGCGGCGGTCATCCGAAAAGTCCGATCGCGTGGTCGAGGGACCAGACCTGCCAGGACATGGCGAAGAGGGCGACCAGCGAGATCAGCGCCATCATCGCGTTCTGCCCCTGCTCGGCCCAGTCGTGAATCATCAGCACCAGATAGAGGAGATTGAGGAGCAGCCCGCCGACGAGCGCGACCGGGGTCAGGAAGCCGACGATCAGCCCGAGACCGAGGGCGAGTTCCGCGTACACGACGAGGTAGGCCATCGCCTTGGGGCGGGGCGCGACGACCTTCTCGAAGCCGCTCCTGACCGCCGGCCACGTGTGCTTGCCCGCGACGTCCGCCGCCCAGGCGATGCCCGTACCGCGTTCGAACCAGCCCTTCTTGTCCTTGTGCCGCCAGCTCTCCAGCCACCACAGCCCGAGCCCTGTTCGAAGGACGGCGAGCCACTCGGCTCCGCCGAGCCAGATCGTCCGCATCAGGATCCCTCCCGCTCACCGAATCTGACGGTACGTCAGTTCACCTGATTCGGCACTGGCGCGCAAGAGGTGCGCCCTGGACGCGAAGAAGATCGCCAAGCGGCCGGCGAAGCGGACCGGCTGACCCCGGGGCCGTGATCCGGGACCTCGCGTCCCGGAGGCCGGCATGCCCGGCGCTCCCCCGCCTCCTTGTCGCGGATACCGCCGAGGGATCCTGCCCTGCCCCCGGGCGATGGCGAACAGCCGGCTTCCGTCCGGCGCCCAGCTCAGCCCCTGAGCGGCGATGATGTCGCCGCCGGGCGTGGACGCGACGTAGGTGTAGGTGCGGAACGGCTGCGTCGCACCGGGCTTGAAGACGACGAGTCGGGCCGCGCGACACCCGCACATCGTCGGGTGAAGACGACGTGAAGGGCGCGGCCACACGCGCAGCGTATGTCATGACTGCGGCAAGTGGGGAGGGTTTTCGGGCCGGAGCCGGGGATCACCGGCGCTGGAGGCCTGTCCAGGCCGGGCGGCGCCGGCCCGGCAGGCCTGTCCAGCCTTTGCCTGCACACCCATTCCTGACGGAGCGTCAGTTCAGTAACCTGACAGAGTGTCAGCTTATGGCTGACCGGGTACAGGCACCCCGACGGACTTCTGGCAGGAGTGGGCGGAACGATGCTTGGATCGACTCACGGCACCCTCACCACACACTTCCGCGCCCGGGTGGTGGCCTGCGGCGAAGAGCCGCACGCCGCCGTCCACAGCATGGCGGTCGCCGCCGCGGAAGGCGATCTCGATGTCAGCGGCCGCCCGCTGCACGCTCCCGTGCCGGATCTGGACCGGTTCTTCCGGCCCGAGTCCGTGGCAGTCGTCGGGGCGTCCGACGCCGAGGGCCGGCCCAACACCGGCATCACCCGGCAGCTCGTCGCCTGGGCCGAGCGGGTCGGGGCGCGGCTGCATCCGGTCCATCCCACGCGGGAGTCCGTGTTCGGCCGGCCCTGCTCCCGTTCCGTCGCGGACCTGCCGGAGCAGGTCGATCTGGCGGTGCTGCTGGTCGGCGACCCGCTTCCGGTGATCGAGGAACTCGGGCAGGCCAAGGTGAAGTTCGCGGTCGCCTTCGCCTCCGGGTTCGCCGAGACCGGCGAGGAGGGCGCCGCCGCCCAGGCGCGGCTGGCGGCCGCGGTGGAACGGTCCGGGCTGCGGCTGCTCGGGCCGAACACCAACCTCAACGCCTTCGAGAGGTTCCGGGACGACCTCGACGGGCCGGCGATCGCCCTGATCACCCAGTCCGGCCACCAAGGCCGACCCGTGTACACCCTCCAGGAGCTGGGCGTGCGGCTCTCGCACTGGGCGCCCACGGGCAACGAGGCCGATCTGGAGACCGCCGACTTCATCTCGTACTTCTCGCAGCGTCCCGAGGTCGGGGCCATCGCCTGTTACGTCGAGGGGCTCAAGGACGGCCGCTCCTTTCTGCTCGCCGCCGACCGGGCGGCGCGGGCCAGGGTGCCGGTTGTGGCGGTCAAGGTGGGGCGTACGGAGACGGGGGCCAGGATGGCCGCGTCACACACCGGAAAGCTGACCGGCGCCGACCAGGTGGTGGACGCGGCGATGCGGCAGTTCGGCGTGATCCGGGTGGACGGGCTCGACGAACTCCAGGACACCGCGGCCCTGCTGGCCCGCGCGCGGAAACCGCAGGCCGACGGGGTCGTCGTGTATTCGATCTCGGGCGGCACGGGCGCGCACTTCTCGGACCTGGCGACCGGGGCGGGGCTGAGGCTCCCCACCCTGTCCGAGGAGAAGCAGCGCGAGCTGCACGAGTGGATTCCCGGCTATCTGAACGTGGCGAACCCCGTCGACAACGGCGGGCACCCGGTCGGCGACTGGCGCGGCCGGAAGATCATCGACGCGATCCTCGCCGACCCGGACGTCGGGGTGCTCATCTGTCCGATCACCGGCCCGTTCCCCCCGATGAGCGACAAACTCGCGCAGGACCTGGTGGACGCGGCGGAGACCACGGACAAGCTCGTGTGCGTGGTGTGGGGCTCGCCGGTCGGCACGGAGGACGCGTACCGCACGACGCTGCTCGGCTCGTCGCGCGTCGCCACCTTCCGCACCTTCGGCAACTGCATCACCGCCGTGAAGGCCTACCTGGACCACCACCGGTTCGCCGCCTCCTACCACTCGCCCTTCGACGAGGCGCCGCGCACCCCGTCGCCCTCGTTCCGCAAGGCGCAGGCCCTGATGCGCCCGGGCCACCAGCTGAGCGAGCACGCGGCGAAGCAGCTGCTGCGGGCGTACGGCATCCGTGTCCCGCGCGAGCAACTGGTCACCAGTGCGGCCGCGTCCGTCCGGGCCGCGGGTCTGGTCGGCTACCCGGTCGTGATGAAGGCGTCGGGCGCGCATCTCGCCCACAAGACGGAGCTCGGCCTGGTCAAGGTCGGGCTCACCTCCGCGAGCCAGGTCCGCGACGCATACCGCGAACTGACCGACATCGCCCGCTACGAGGGCATCGAGCTGGACGGCATCCTGGTCTGCCAGATGATCGAGCGGGGCGTCGAAATGATGGTCGGCGTCACGCACGACGCCCTGTTCGGACCGACGGTCACGGTCGGGCTCGGCGGCGTGCTCGTGGAGGTGCTGCACGACGCTGCGGTGCGGGTGCCGCCGTTCGGCGAGGACCAGGTGCGGGCGATGCTCGGCGAACTGCGCGGCCGGGCCCTGCTGGAGGGTGTACGCGGCGGACCGCCGGTGGACGTCGACGCGCTCATCGAGGTCGTGCTGCGGGTGCAGCGGATGGCGCTGGAACTGGGCGACGACCTCGCCGAGCTGGACATCAACCCGCTGACGGTGCTGGGGCGCGGGCAGGGCGCGGTGGCGCTGGACGCGCTGGCCGTCTGCCGCTGACCGCCCACGCCACCGACCCAGGAGCTGCCTCATGCCGTCCTCCCCCGAAGACACCACCGGGTCCACCGACCCGCTCGACTCATGGGTACTCCACGCCACTGACAACGCCGTCTCGTGGATCACGCTGAACCGCCCCGAGGCGATGAACGCGGTCACCTGGGACCAGCGGGAACGCGTCATCGCGCTCCTCGCCGAAGCCTCCGCGGACCCGACGGTCCGGGCCGTCGTTCTCACCGCCACCGGCCGCGGTTTCTGCGCGGGCGCCGACCTGCGCGGCGCCCCATCGACGGGCGACCGGGTGCCCGGCGATGTGGCCCGTACGATCCGGCTCGGCGCGCAGCGCCTGATCGCCGCCGTCCTGGACTGCGAGAAACCGGTCATCGCGGCCGTCAACGGCACGGCGGCCGGCATCGGCGCCCACCTCGCCTTCGCCTGCGACCTCGTGCTGGCCGCCGAGTCGGCGAAGTTCATCGAGGTCTTCGTACGCCGCGGCCTCGTACCCGACGGCGGCGGCGCGTATCTGCTGCCGCGCCTGATCGGCCCGCAGCGCGCCAAGGAGCTGATGTTCTTCGGCGACGCGCTCCCGGCGAGGGAGGTGGAGCGTCTGGGCCTGGTCAACCGGGTGGTCCCGGACGAGGAGTTGACGGCGACGGCCCGCGTGTGGGCCCAGCGGCTGGCGGACGGGCCGACCCGTGCGATCGCCCTCACCAAGCAGCTGGTGAACGCCTCCCTGGATTCCGACCGGGCGACGGCGTTCACGGCCGAAGCGATGGCCCAGGAGATCAATATGACGACGCAGGACGCCAACGAGGGCGTGGCGAGCTTCGTGGAGCGACGCGCTCCGAAGTACCGCGGGATGTGAGGGCTCCGGAGGCGCTCACGTCATCCAGGGAGTGGGGCTGTCCAGGGTCCGCACCCCCACAAGGATCTTCCAGCACTGTGCGGCCGGAACTCGCCGGTTGGCATGGGCCATCGGCGGGTCTCGGCCGCAGTCTGCCTACTTCTCGGCGAAGACGTCCTCGACGGACGTGGCAGTGGGGGCGCGCAGGAGCCACCGGCTCAGGGTGTCGACATCGACGCAGCCCGTGATGCGCTCGCGCGCCTCCTCGGGCACGTCGACGCCGGCCTGAGCGAGGAGGAGCAGGATGCCCCGCGCGATGCCTTCTGCACGGCCCTCGTCCCGGATCTCTTCCGAGAGAGGTGACTTGTAAAAGGAAAGGTCCACGGCCACCAGGTTCCTCCACTGTTGTGCGGCCGGGCGGTTGCCCAGGCCCTGTGCGGTGAGTTCGACGATGGGGTCGGCAATGGTTTCCGGTACGTCCCGCAGAGCGGTCGACAGCGTTTTCAGTATGACACCGATGTCCGGATCGCCTGCGTGTGTGATCGCCGCCAGCGTGGCCAGTGCCAGGTCCTTGCGAGCCTCGGCCACATCCTTGATCACCGGCATGTTGTGCGGGCCCGCGACCAGGGCTTGCAGGGTGAGCACGGGCGACTGTGGGTGGCCGACGAGGAACGGGCGTGCGGCCCATTCGGCGGTGGCTCGGTCCTGGCAGACGACCAGCAGCATGGGCGGCAGCTTGTACTTCGCCTGTAAGTAGGACAGGTAGTACATCCAGCTCGCCGGTTTATCCGGGTCCTTCTTGCCCTGGGCCTCGATCGCGAGGAGGTACGACTGGTCGTCCTCCATGTCGATGCGCAGCAGGGTGTCGACACGGCGTTCGAGGGGCCTGTTCTCAGTGAGATCGGTGGGCATGACGGTCGCTGAGGCGGGTGGGCCAATCTCGACCCCCAATACCTCGGAGACGCGGGAGAACAGTCCCGGGTACTCCTGAAAGATGCGGTGCATCGCCTCGTGGGACGAGCTGACCATGTGGATTTCCTAGAGTTGTTGAGCGGTCGGATGGGAGTTGTCGGTCCGGCAGCCGGAGCACTCTCCTGGCTCCGCCGCGCGGAATGCCCGGTCGCAGCCGTCGCAGTTCTGCAGCGGGAGCAGCCGGGGCGGGGAATCGGCCGGGGCCCGGAACGGGGGTGGCGGCGGAAGCCGGGCGGTGAGCCGGTGGGCGAGGAAACCAGCGGGGCGGCACACCCCTTCGGGCGGGAGGTCGCTGGTCAGGGCGTGCTGAACAGCGGCGGGGCCGACCTCGCGCTCCAGCCATGCGGCAACCCCCGGGGCCAGGACGTCCACGTCCTGCGCGGAGAGCAGCAGCCGCGGGTCCTGACGGTGCAGCCCGGCAAGCAGGTCGGCGGCTGTCCGGAGGAGAGACGGGGCGGGAAAGGCCGGCTGCGGTACGAGGAGGGGCGTGGACCGGCTGTGTGGGGCGCGCTCGCGGCGTGCTGCGGGGACAGGCTCGCGGCGTGGTGCGAGCACAGTGCGGGCCGGATACCTGAGCGGACGTATGACGTCTGCTTCGGACTCCGGACGGGGTCGGGTGGACGCGGGCGGAGGGTCCGTACGCCGCGTGCGCGGCGGACAGTCGCGCCCCAGTGAGGCCTCCGTACGCCGACGGTCGGCAGGCTGGTTGCAGGAGACGGTGCGGGTGACGATCCGGCCGTTAGGGAGGCGCGTGCGGGTGCGTCGCAGGTAGCCGTGGGCTTCGAGTTCGCGTAACGCGGCGGCGATCCGGGCCTCGCTCTCCGGAAAGCGGGCGGCGAGGTCCTTGATGCCGATCCCGGCTCCGGCGGGCAGCGACTGGATGTGTGCGGCGAGCCCGATCGCGGTGAGGGAGAGCTCACGGTGCTGGGTGAGGTGGTTGCCCACGACCGTGAAACGGGTGGTGTGCCGGGAGTTGTCGTGCACGACACCGGACGGCGGCGTGGCGTCTCCGTGTACGCGGGACGGGGCGCGCGAGGGCGCGCTAATCTGCTGGGTATCCATCGGGAAGCGGCTTTTCCTCGGTGGTCAGGCCCTCGATCGGGATGCCAGTCCCGGCCGGGGGCCGTTGCATGTCTGGGGTTGTTCGTCGCGGCGAGCATATGCCAGCCAACCGGCACGAATAGCAGCGAAGTTGGCCAACCTCACCCATGTGGGTGACGGGAGGCAGGTGGGGTTGGGGAGGGTCATTTCCCACGTTCTTCAAAGCTTTTGATGTCGCGCGAAGCCGCGTCACGGACCACCGGATCGCGGGTATCCGCGACCCGGTGGCGGCGGTCACGGTACGAGGTCGAGTTCGGCCCAGACGGCCTTACAGGGGAAGGGTCCAGGACTATTCACCGTCGCGCCTCACGCATGGACGGACTTCGCCACGTACGCCGCCGGAAGCTGACCCTCAAGCCTTCACCGCCCGACGGGCGGGTTCGGGCCCCGCCCTTCCTATCTGACGTATCGTCAGTTTCAATGGGAAGCGTGATGGGACACGCAGGCATGGCCGCCACCGCCGTCCGGTACCTCAGGTCCGTCGGCGCCGACACCACCGCAGCGCCGACACCGGTCGATCCACTGCCGCGCCCGGATCTGCGGGCCGTCGCCGACAACGAGCGACTTCCCATCGACGCGTCCGAATTCCGCCGCGTACTAGGTCACTTCGCGAGCGGGGTCACCGTCGTCACCGCGCACGACCCGGACGACACCGATGGACCGGCGGGCTTCGCCTGCCAGTCGTTCGCCTCGCTCTCCCTGGACCCGCCGCTGGTCACGTTCATGGTCGCCCGTACGTCGACGACCTGGCCCCGCATCGCCCGCGCCGGGGCCTTCTGCGTCAACATCCTGGGCGCGGACCAGGGCGCGCTGTGCCGGAGCTTCGCGGTCAGCGGTGCCGACAAGTTCGCGGGGGTGCCGTACGAGGCGGCTCCCGCGACAGGCTCACCGCTGCTGGACTCCGTACCGGCCTGGATCGACTGCCGCATCCAGGCCGTCCACACGGGGGGCGACCATCTGATCGTCGTCGGCCGGGTGGAGGCGCTGGGGGCGGCGGACGGAAGTGATCCGCTGCTGTTCCACCGGGGGGCCTTCGGACGGTTCGGGCCGCTCACCGGATGAGCGTGCGCCGGGGCCTGAGACCGGTCGGGCACCGTGCGCCCTTCGGTGCCCGACCGCGTCCGGCACCGTCAGCCGACTCCGCCGGCGGCGCCTGAAGGCTCAGGCTCCCGGACCCGCCGGATCACCAGCGCCATCAGCGCCGCCGTCGCGCACAGCGCCCCCGACGTGTACCAGACCATGTCGTACGAGCCGAACACGTCGCGTGCCACACCGCCGAGGAACGCCACCAGCGCCGCGCCGACCTGGTGGGAGGCGAGGACCCAGCCGAAGACGATCGCGCTGTCCTCGCCGTACTGCTCGCGGCAGAGCGCGAGCGTCGGCGGGACGGTGGCCACCCAGTCCAGGCCGTAGAACACGATGAAGAAGACCATCGGCGGGTGTACGGCCGGTGCCATCAGCATCGGCAGGAAGAGCAGCGAGACGCCGCGCAAGGCGTAGTAGACGGCGAGGAGTCGGCGGGCGTCGAAGCGGTCGGTGAGCCAGCCGGAGAAGACCGTGCCGATGATGTCGAAGACGCCGATGACGGCGAGCAGCGAGGCGGCCGCGGTGATGGGCATGCCGTGGTCGTGGGCCGACGGCACGAAGTGCGTGCGGATCAGGCCGTTGGTCGAGGCGCCGCAGATCGCGAACGTGCCCGCGAGCAGCCAGAACGGTCCGGTGCGGGCGGCGTCGACCAGGACGCGTACGGTACGGGCCGCCGCGCCCCGGGTCGGTGCCGGCTTCTCGACGTACGCACCGCCGTAGGGGGCCAGGCCCGCATCGGCCGGGTGGTCACGCATCAGGAGCCAGACGAACGGGACGACGACGAGCGCGGCCAGCGCGACGGTGACCGATGCCGGGCGCCAGCCGTGCTCGTCGACGATCCATGCGCACAGCGGCAGGAAGATCAGCTGGCCGGAGGCGCCGGCCGCGGTGAGGATGCCGGTGACCAGGCCGCGTCTGGCGACGAACCAGCGGTTGGTGACCGTGGCCGAGAAGGCCAGCGCCATCGAGCCGGTGCCGAGGCCGACGAGCAGCCCCCAATAGATCATCAGCTGCCAGGAGGCCGTCATCCAGACACTGGCGAACGCCCCCGCCGCGACCGTGGACAGGGCCACGACGACGACCCGGCGGATGCCGAACCGGTCCATCAGCGCGGCGGCGAACGGCGCGGTCAGTCCGTACAGCGCCATGTCGATCGAGACGGCCAGCCCGATCTCCCCGCGCGACCAGCCGAACTCCGTGTGCAGCGGGTCGATGAGGAGGCCGGGCAGGGAGTTGAACGCGGCGCCGCCGATGATCGTCACGAACGTGACGACGGCGACGATCCAGGCGCGGTGGATGCGAAGGCGGGAGCGCCCGCGGGACGGTGTGCGGGCGTCCGGGCGGTCCTCGTCCCGGACGGCTGCGCTATCGGTTGTCTGGGTCACGTCACCCAGCATCCGGCCCCGGGGAGTGCTCTCACGAGTGGCCGGAAGGACATGGTTCGCAGGGATCGGGCCATGGAGGGAGGCGTACGATCATCCGTCGGCCGGGGCGTACGCGCACCCGGCCGGATGAGGCGGACGAACCGATCGAACCGGAGGAGCTCCCATTTTGTGAGCTCCTCTTACCCGATCCGCTCCAGGCGGCGGATCGGGCGGGCCACCAGCAGCACGCCCACCACCAGTGCGTTGATCACCGCTCCGGCCAGCAGCACCTCGGAGGCGCCCACCGCGTCCGCGACCGGTCCCGCCAGCGCCCGGCCCGCGGCCAGCATCAGCAGGGAGCCCGCCACGTCGTAGGCGTGCAGCCGGTTCAGGGCCTCCGGCGGGACGTGTGTCTGGACCGTCGTCGACCACATCACCAGCCAGAACGCGAACACCCCACCCTCCACGAACTGCCCGACCGCCAGCGCCGACACCGGCAGCCCGAGCCCCAGCACCACCAGGTTCACGCACACCCCGGTCAGCGCGATCGCGCCCGCCGCGAGCGGGCGGCGCGGTCTCAGCCGCAGGGCCAGCAGTCCGCCGACCACGCTGCCCGCGCCGTTGACCGCCATCATCACGCCGTACGTCCCCGAGCCGTGCGCCTCGGTGACCTCGACCGCGGTCAGCGGGAGCATCGGGCCGATCACGGTGAATCCGTACACCGTCCAGATCGCGATCACTCCCCACAGCCAGCTGCGGGCCTTGAACTCCCGCCATCCGTCGACCAGTTCGGAGACAAACGTGCCGCGCTGCACCGTGTCGGACGGCATCGGGGCGAGCCGCATCAGGAAGAGGCAGCCCCCGGAGACCGCGAACGTCGCCGCGTTCGCCGCGTACACCGCCCCGGCGCTTGCGAGTCCGACCAGAAGTCCCGCGAAGGCCGGGCCCGCCATCGTCATCAGCGCCTCGGAGACCCGGAGCACCGCGTTGCCGCGCTGCACGTCCAGCGACACCCGGGGTACGGTCGACGCGACGCCCGGCTGGAAGAGCGCGGCACCGACGCCGGCCACCGCGCTCAGTGCGTACACCGCCCACAGCGGCGGGTTGCCGGTCGCGAAGGAGATGGCGAGCACGGATGCCCCGACCAGCCGCAGCGCATCGGCGATGATCATCATTCGACGCGGGGTGAAACGATCCGCCAGCACGCCACCGAAGAGCACGAAGAGCGCCAGCGGGCCCATCCAGGCAGCCAGCGCGAAGCCGACGGATGCGTGCGGGCGACCCGCTCCCAGCAGACCCGCGGTGAGGGCCACCGGGATCATGCCGTCGCCGAAGAGTGCGGCGGTCCGGGCGATGAAGAAGAGCCGGAAGTTGCGGTTCCACAGCTCGCTTCCCGGTCGTTCGCCGTCCCGGCGCATGTCCAGGGACGGCAGGGCGGGCGATGAATCCAAGGGGGGCGACTGCGAGGGTGCGTTCGCGCGGACCGTGCCGGGAATGCACTCGTGCTCTGCTGACTTTTCCTTCACGTCGGTGAGATGTATCAGCTCATGGTCTATACCACTAGGGGGGAAGGGAGCCTTGCGGTGAAACACAGAGTCGTCGTCCTCGCCCTCGACGGGCTGCTCCCGTTCGAACTGGGCATCCCTCAAAGGATCTTCGGCCTGGCACGCAGTTCCGAGCCGCATGACAAGGGCCGGAAACTGTACGAAGTCGTTACCTGTTCCGTCCGCCCACCGGGACCGGTCACCACCGACGCGGACTTCACGATCACGGTCGAGCGCGGCCCCGAAGCACTGGCCACCGCCGACACGGTCGTCATCCCCGCCTCGTACGAACTCGGCCCCCTCCACGAAGAGGGTCGGCTGACGGACGAGCTCGCCGCGGCGTTCGCGTACATCAGGCCGGGCACCCGGCTCGTCTCGATCTGCACCGGCAGTTACGTCCTCGCCGCCGCCGGATTCCTCGACGGGCGCCCCGCCACCACGCACTGGTCCCACGCCGACCACTTCCAGCGGCTGTTCCCGCAGATACAGGTCGACCCCGACGTCCTGTTCATCGACGACGGGGACGTCCTCACATCCGCCGGGGTCGCCGCCGGCATCGACCTGTGTCTGCACATCGTGCGCCGCGACCACGGCACGGCCGTCGCCAACGACGTCGCCCGCCGCACGGTCGTGCCACCGCACCGCGACGGCGGGCAGGCCCAGTACATCCAGCGCCCCGTCCCCGAGGCACAGTTCGCGACCACGACCGGTGCGCGGGCCTGGGCGCTCGGGCGTCTTGACCGGCCGATCCTGTTGCGCGACATGGCGGAGCAGGAGTCGATGAGCGTACGGACGTTCACGCGCCGGTTCCGTGAGGAGGTCGGGATCAGCCCCGGACAGTGGCTGACCCAGCAGCGGGTGGAGCGGGCGCGGGGGCTGCTGGAGTCCACGGACCTGTCGATCGACCAGGTGGCGCGCGAGGCGGGGTTCGGCACGGCGACGTCACTGCGACAGCACATCCAGGCGGCGCTGGGGGTGTCGCCGACGGTGTACCGGCGGACGTTCCGGGCGACGGCCGGGGGCCGGTGAGGGCGGGAAAGCGCCGGCCCCAGCGCCTTTCGGAACCGAAGGGCGGGCCCCCCAATGCCCCCTAGAAGATCAACACCCCGCGCGCCACCCTTCCGTGGTGCGCGTCGTCCGCCGCCTTCGCGAAGTCCTCCACCGGGTACGTCTCCGTGACCAGTTCGTCGAGCATGAGGCGGCCGGACCGGTACAGCTCCGCGTAGAGCGCGATGTCGCGCTGCGGGCGCGAGGAGCCGTACCGGCAGCCGAGGATCGACTTGTCCAGGTACATCGACGAGACCAGGAACGACGCCTCCGCCGTCGCCCCCGGGACGCCCAGCAGGATCGCCTGGCCGTGCCGGTCCAGCAGGTCGATCGCCTGCCGGATCAGTTCCGTACGGCCCACGCACTCGAAGGCGTGGTCGGCGCCGGTGGGCAGGATCTCGCGTACGCCCTCCGTCGACGTCAGGAAGTGCGTCGCACCGAACTGCCGTGCCACCGCCTCCTTCTTCGGGTTGGTGTCCACCGCGACGATCGTCAGCGCGCCGGCGATCCGGGCGCCCTGGATCACATTGAGCCCGATGCCACCGGTGCCGATCACGACGACCGTGTCGCCCCGGTCGACCTTCGCCCGGTTGAGTACGGCTCCGACGCCCGTCACCACGCCGCAGCCCATCAGGGCCGCGGAGGCCGGCGGGATGTCCGCCGGGATCTTCACCGCCTGCACGGCCTTGACCAGGGTCCGTTCGGCGAACGCGGAGTTGGACGCGAACTGGTACAGCGGTGTGCCGCCCCGGGAGAACGGCTGCCCCGGCATCCCGATCGCCTTGCGGCACATCGTCGGCCGGCCCCGGTCGCACTGAGCGCACGCGCCACAACTGGCCAGGGTGGAGAGCGCGACGTGGTCGCCGGGCACGACATGGACGACGCCCGCGCCGACCGCCTCCACCACGCCCGCGCCCTCGTGCCCGAGAACCACCGGCAGGGGGAACGGGATGGTTCCGTCGACGACCGACAGATCGCTGTGGCACAGGCCTGCGGCGGCCACCGCGACCAGCACCTCGCCCGGGCCCGGGTCGCGTATCTCCAGGTCGTCGACGACCTCGGTCCGCTTGCCGTCGAAGACGACGCCTCTCATCTCGGCTCCCTCGGTAGGCCGAGCACCCGCTCGGCGATGATGTTCCGCTGGATCTCGTCCGAGCCGCCGTAGATGGTGTCGGACCGGGTGAACAGGAACAGGCGCTGTGCTTCGTCGAGTTCGTACGGGTTGGTGGGCGACCAGTCGTCCGGACCCACGGCTCCGGCGGCGCCCCTGATCTCCACGGCGAGTTCGCCGAGACGTCGGTGCCAGCCGCCCCAGAGCAGCTTGGCGACGCTGGGGGCGCCCGCGTCGCGCGAATTGCCCAGGGTGCGCAGGGCGTTCCAGCGCATGGTCTTCAGCTCCGCCCACTGACGCACGAGCCGCTCGCGCAGTACGGGGTCGGTGATCGCGCCGCTGTCGACGGCGGCGCGGATGACGCGGTCCAGTTCGGCGGCGAAGCCGATCTGCTGGACGAGGGTGGAGACACCGCGCTCCAGGGCGAGGAGGCCCATGGCGACGGTCCAGCCGTTGCCCTCGCCGCCGACGAGCTCCTCGGCGAGCGCGCCGTCGAAGAAGACCTCGTTGAACTCGCTCGTGCCGGACATCTGGCGGATCGGCCGCACCTCGATACGGCCCGGCTGGTCCATCGGCACGAGCAGGAACGAAAGTCCGTGGTGGCGCTGTGAGCCGGGGGTGGTGCGGGCGAGGACGAAGCACCAGTCGGCGTCCCGTGCGAGCGAGGTCCAGATCTTCTGGCCGCTGACGGTGTGGCGGCCGGTGCCGTCGGGTTCGGCGGTGGTGCGTATGCCGGCGAGGTCGGAGCCCGCGCCGGGTTCGCTGTAGCCCTGGCACCAGAGCTCTTCGCCGCGGGCGATGGCGGGGAGGAAACGATGCTGCTGTGCGTCGGTGCCGTACGCGAGGAGGGTGGGGGCGAGGAGGTTCTCGCCGATGTGGCCGACGCGGGCGGGGGCGTTGACGCGGGCGTACTCCTCGGCCCAGACAACCTGCTGGGTGAGGGTGGCGTGCCGGTTTCCGTAGTCGGCCGCCCCGCTGTCCCAGCCGAGGCCGATCCAGCCGCCGCGGCCCAGCTCGCGCTCCCAGGCGCGGCCGCCCTCGGCGGCGCAGGGCTGTGTGAGGTGCGCCTGCAGCCAGGACCGGACCTCCTGGCGGAAGGCGTCGTCCGTTGCCTCGAACGCGAAGTCCACGTCCACTCCTCGGGGTCGGGCGGAAATCCAGCCGCTCCGGCGATTAAGACCGACCGGCAATTGGGGGGCGGCGTCACGGGGCGGAGCCCCGGTGGGAGGTCACGCGTTGGGTCACGCGTTGGGCCGCGCCTTCGCCGCCGCGGCGGCCGCCATCGCCTCCAGCTGCGCCAGCATCGGCATCGGGTCCACCCCCACCGTCCCCGGCAGGAAGTCGGCGATTCTCTCCGGGGTCCAGGCCCCCTCCGCGTATCCCGCCCGCAGCTCCCTCGGCTGGGCCCAGACAGCGATCTTGGGGCCCGCGATCGTGTACACCTGGCCGGTGATCTTCTCTTCGCGGGCCCGCTCGCTGAGCAGGTAGACGACGAGTGCGGCAACGTCCTCCGGCTCGCCGATCTCCTTCAGCTCCATCGGGACGTTCGCGGACATCCGGGTCCGGGCCACCGGGGCGACCGCGTTCGCCGTGACGCCGTACTTGTGCAGGCCGAGCGCCGCGCTGCGGACCAGCGAGATGATGCCGCCCTTCGCGGCGCTGTAGTTCGCCTGGGCGACGCTGCCCTGGTGGTTGCCGCTGGTGAAGCCGATCAGCGTGCCGCCCCCCTCCTGCTTCCGCATCACCGCCGAGGCCGCGCGGAAGACGGTGAAGGTGCCCTTGAGATGGGTGGCGACAACCGGGTCCCACTCCTCCTCGGTCATGTTGAACAGCATCCGCTCGCGGAGGATCCCGGCCACACACACGACCCCGTCGATCCGCCCGAACCGCGCCAGCGCCGTGTCCACGACGCGCCGGCCACCCTCCATCGTGGAGATGTCGTCGGCGACCGCGACCGCCTCGCCGCCCGCGGCCTCGATCTCCTTGACGACGGACTCGGCTATCGCACTGGTCGGCTCGGCGCCCTCGACGGAGACGCCGTAGTCGTTGACGACGACCCTGGCTCCCTGGGCCGCCGCCGCGATCGCGACGGCCCGTCCGATGCCGCGGCCGGCACCGGTCACGGCCACCACCTTGCCTGCCAAGAAGTTCCCCATGCCCGGCCCCTTCCCGCGGTTTCTGACGGACCGTTAGATTTTATGGGCAGTCGGCTCCGTCAGCACAAGACCCGGCGCCCCACCGATTCGAGGAGGACCTCATGTCCCTGCCCGCCGAGTTCCACGAGATCGCCAAGCGCGTGAACAACTGGGGGCGCTGGGGCGCGGACGACGAGATCGGGACGCTCAACCTGATCACCGACGCGGTGGTACGGGACGCGGCGGCCACCGTCCGCACGGGACAGCGGATCCCTCTCGCGCTCCCGCTCCAGCAGGACGGTGTGCAGAGCGGACTGATTCCGGGGCGGGTCAACCCACTGCACGCCATGGTCCAGATCAACCAGGAGCTCTTCGGCCCCGGCACGGTCGCGACCAGCGACGACATCGTGACGCTCGGCCTGCAGGCGGCCACCCACTGGGACGCGCTCACGCACGCCTCGCACTCGGGAAGGATCTACAACGGCCGTCCCGCCGCCACCGTCACCGCGCACGGCGGCGCCGAGTTCAGCGGAATCGACAAGCCCCCGCACCTCGTCTCGCGCGGCGTCCTGCTGGACGTGGCACGCGCCCACGGCGTCGACCGGTTGCCCGGCGACCACGCCGTCACCCCGGAAGACCTCGACGCGGCGGAGGAGTTCGCCGGGATCCGGGTCCGGGCCGGGGACATCGTGCTCGTACGCACCGGGCAGGTCCAGGTGTATCTGGCCGGCGACAAGCACGCGTACGCCTATCCGTCACCCGGCCTGTCGATCCGGACGCCCGAGTGGTTCCGTGCCCGTGATGTCGCCGCGGTCGCCAATGACACGCTGACCTTCGAGATCTTCCCGGCGGAGATCGAGGACCTGTGGCTGGGCGTGCACGCGCTCGATCTGGTCGAGATGGGCATGCTGCAGGGCCAGAACTGGAACCTGGAGACGCTGTCCACAGCCTGTGCGGAGGAGAAGCGCTATGGCTTCCTGCTCTCCGCGATGCCGGAACCGTTCGTCGGCGCCACCGGCACGCCGGTCGCCCCGGTCGCCGTTCTCTGACCGGCCACGGCCAGGAACGTTCCAGCGCATTCCGGCTTCTACGCGTGATGTGTGACGGCGCGCGACGGTTCGTACGGGCCGGTGCTCTGGGCGCCGATGCCCGGACCGTGCGCACCCGCCCGCATCTGCACCACCGGCGCGCCCCGGTCCACCTCGCACCAGATCCGCTTTCCGGCGCCCTCCGGCTGCCAGCCCCAGCGGTCGGCGAGGCCGTCGACCAGCTCCAGGCCGCGGCCGCCGGTGTCCTCACCCTGCGCGTGCCGCTGCTGCGGCGGGCGGCAGCTGGTGTCGGCCACCTCGACCCGTACGGTCCCGGCCGCCCCGGCCGCTCCCGTCGCGCCGAACAGCATGCGCAGCACGGCCGGACAGCCGGTGTGGACGACCGCGTTGGTGACCAGCTCCGAGATCAGCAGGATGAGCGTCTCGGCCAGCGGCTCGTCGTCTCTTATCCCGGAGCCGACCAGGCTCGACCGCGCCCATCTACGGGCCCGCCCGACCTCCGCGGGATCCGGACCGACCTCCAGCTGAACCTGAAGCACCTGCACCGCTCACACCATCCGAACCGGCGGACACATCGCCTCGCGCCTCCTCAGGGTCACGGAACGTGATTCCCTTGCGAGACAGCATGGTTGACGTACAGTCACCGCAACAAGCGCTTCGGGCATATTCCAGCGCGAAGGAGTACGCGTGGTGCATACTGTGCGACGCACGTCGCGGGGAGTCGAACAGCACCGCACCGAAGCCGCGCGGAACACTCCCCGGGCAGGCCCGGAACTTCTGCGTGGAACGCGAGCAGGGCACCTCGTCCGGGCCGGAGTCGCCGCACGGGCAACACCCGGACCGCCCGGTTCCAGAACCACTCGCATCCCACGGAGCGTACCCGAGCAGAGGGCAACTGCGGCCCGTGACGAGTCACGCAAAGGACACAAGCCGGTATCGGCGCTTATCGACTGCACCGGGTAACTCCGCAGCGTGAACCTCAGGAGTCTCCCCCGTCACATGCGTGCACTCCACACAGGTCTGCCGCCAAGTCCTCCTCGGCCTCTGCCGCCGTCAGCCACTGACCGGCCCGCAGCCACGCCCGCTTGAGATGCAGATGAACGTCCGCCTCCCAGGTGAAGCCCATGCCGCCGTGCACCTGGAGGCAGTCCCGTGCGTTGCGGACGGCCGCCTCGTCGGCGAGCAGCTTGGCGCCCGCGATCTCGGCCGGGTCCGCGGTCACCGCTGCCGCGTACACCGCCGCACGGGCCACCTCGGCGCGCACCAGCATCTGGGCGCACAGGTGCTTGACCGCCTGGAAGGCGCCGATCGGCGATCCGAACTGCTCGCGCTCACGGGCGTGCCGGACGGCCATCTCGGTGGTCCGGGCGGCGCTGCCGAGCTGCTCGGCAGCGGTCAGCAGGGCACCTTCGAGCCGGAACGGCGCCGCACCGGGCATCGGGGACCCGTCCCCGATGCCCGCCGTCACGCGGTGCAGGGGCGTGAGCGGGTCGAGTGACCGTACGGGACGCGCCGTCCGTACGAACTCCCGCACGTCATCCCCCTCCAGGACCCGCGGCACCCCTCCCCCCAGGGCGATCAGCGCGTCCGCCGCTTCCAGATGAGCCACCGGCCGCCCCTCGTCCAGCACCGCGATCACCGCCCCGCCGTCCGCCGCCCCCTTCACCGCCCCCGCGGCGAGATGCGTGGCCACCAGCGGTCCGGGCAGCAGCACCCGCCCCGCCTCCTCGAACAGGAGCACGGACTCGGGCAGCCCGAGCCCCACGCCGCCGTCCGCCTCGGGCAGCCGCAGCGCGAAGAACCCGGCCGCGCCCAGCTCCCCCCATACCCCGCGGTCGACGGCCACGCCCGTGTCGAGCGCTGCCCGCATCCGGTCCCTGCCGAAGCGGCCGGCGAGCAGCTCCCGTATCCCTGCCCGCAGGACCCGCTGGTCGTCCGAAAGCTGGAAGTCCACAATCCGCTCAGCGCCCCTTCGGCAGGCCGAGGATCCGCTCGGCGACGATGTTCCGCTGGATCTGCGAGGTGCCCGCGGCGATCGTGTACGAGAGCGAGGTCAGCCGGTCCAGGACCCATTCCCGGTCCAGATCGGCCCCGTCCGCGCCGAGTACCTCCGCGGCCGCGTCGTACAGCTCCTGGCGGGCCTGCGAGTAGCGCAGCTTGAAGACCGAGCCGCCGGTGCCGGGTACGCCGCCGCTGCGCTGGGCCTCGCCGACGTTCCACTGGGTGAGCCGCCACAGCGCCCGGAATTCGGCGTTCAGTCTGCCGAGCGTCCTGCGCAGCACCGGGTCGTCCCAGCGGCCGCTGCGCCGCGCCTCGGCGGCCAGGGCGTTGAGGGTGCGGCGGCAGGCGACGACCTCGCCGACGAACGCCGTACCGCGTTCGAAGGAGAGGGTGACCATGGTGACCCGCCAGCCGTCGTTCTCGGCGCCGACCCGGTGGGAGACCGGCACCCGCACCTCGTCGAGGAACATCTCGGCGAACTCGGTGGATCCGGCGAGTGTGCGCAGCGGGCGGACGGTGACGCCGGGGGCGTCCATCCGCATCGCGAGCCAGCTGATCCCGCGGTGCTTCGGCGCCGCCGGATCCGTCCGCACGAGCAGCTCGCACCAGTCGGCGACCTCCGCGTGCGAGGTCCAGATCTTCTGGCCGGTGACGACGTAGTGGTCGCCGTCCCGGACCGCCCGGGTCCGCAGCGAGGCCAGGTCGGAGCCCGCCTCCGGCTCGCTGAACCCCTGGCACCAGATCTCGTCGCCGCGCAGCACCGGCGGCAGCCAGCGGGCGCGCTGCCCGGCCGTGCCCTCGGCCGCGATCGTGGGACCCGCGTGCAGCAGCCCGACGAAGTTCGCGCCGACGTACGGCGCCCCGGCCCGCTCCGTCTCCTCCAGGAAGATCAGGTGCTGGGTGGGGGTGGCGCCCCGCCCGCCCGCGTCGACGGGCCAGTGCAGCCCCGCGTACCCGGCGTCGTACAGCATGCGCTGCCAGGCGGTGTCGTAGGCCCGCCGGCCCGGCCAGTCGTCGGGGCCGGGCTTCGCCGGCAGCCCGGGCAGCACCGCGGCGAGCCACTCCCGCAGCCGCGCCCGGAACTCCTGCTCCTCGTCCGTGTCCGCGAGATCCACTACCGGCCCCGGTCCCGGTCGAGATCCAGGTCCAGCATCCTGATCGCGTTTCCGCGCATCAGTTTGTAGACGGTCTCGTCGTCCAGCCCCTTGACGTGGTCGAGCGCGACCTCCTTCGTGTGCGGGAAGGTCGAGTCGACGTGCGGATAGTCGGTCTCGAAGGTGGCGTTGTCCCGCCCGACCACGTCGAGCGACGCGACCCCGTGCTTGTCGCGGAAGAAGCAGCAGAACATCTGCCGGTAGTAGTACGTCGACGGCGGCTCCGGGATCAGATCGCGCACCCCGCCCCAGGCCCGGTGCTCCTCCCACACGTCGTCGGCGCGCTCCAGCGCGTACGGGATCCAGCCCATCTGGCCCTCGCTGTACGCCAGCTTCAGCTGCGGGAACTTCACCAGCACTCCGCTGAACAGGAAGTCCATCATCGAGGCCATCGCGTTGTTGAAGGAGAGCGAGGCCTGTACGGCGGGCGGGGCGTCCGGCGAGGCGGCGGGCATCTGCGAACTGGACCCGATGTGCATGTTGACGACCGTGCCGGTCTCCTGGCAGACGGCGAAGAACGGATCCCAGTAGCCGCTGTGGATCGACGGCAGACCGAGATGGGTGGGGATCTCGGAGAATGTCACGGCCCGCACCCCGCGGGCGGCGTTCCGCCTGATCTCGGCGACCGCCAGGCCGATGTCCCAGAGCGGGATGATGCAGAGCGGAATCAGCCGGCCGTCGCTGTCGCCGCACCACTCCTCCACCATCCAGTCGTTGTAGGCGCGCACACAGGCGAGCGCGACCTCCTTGTCCTTGGCCTCGGCGAAGGTCTGGCCGCAGAAGCGCGGGAAGGTGGGGAAACAGAGCGACGCCTCGACATGGTTGAGGTCCATGTCCTTGAGGCGTTCGACGGGGTCCCAGCAGCCGCGCCGCATCTCGGCCCGGGTGATGCCCTCCAGCGACATCTCGTCGCGGTCGAAGCCGACGGCGGCGATGTTCCGCTTGTACGGGAACTTGAGGTCCTCGTAGATCCACCAGTCGGTCGGCGGCCCGTTCGGATCCATGGTGATGACGTACTTGCCACCTGTGTACGCCAGCTCACCGATACCGGCGGTGAGCGGCTGCGGGCCGCGGTCGCGGTACTTGGCGGGCAGCCAGGTCGAGAAGAGGTGCGGCGGCTCGATCACATGGTCGTCGACGCTGACGATCCGAGGCAGTTCCGTCATGGTGTCCCCTTCGGCGCACAAGGCATGTATCTGATGCTCCGTCAGATTTGGCTCGGCTCTCAGGCTAGCCCCGCACCCCTGGACCGACAAGGCGCAGCGCTCTACGCTCTCCGCACCATCTGACTACCCGTCAGCTACGAGGGAGCGGGGAACGCAGTGAACGAGACCGCACACGCCCTGGGCGCATCGGCCACCTTCTGGGACCTCATCGAGCGCCGCGCCGCGCTGACCCCGGACCGCCCCGTCCTCATCCAGGACGACCGCACCCTCACCTTCGGCGAGCTGCGCGACCGCTGCGAGCGGGTCGCGGCCGGCCTGTACGGGCTGGGGGTGCGCCCCGGCAGTGTCGTCGCCTGGCAGCTGCCGACCCGCCTGGAGACGGCGCTGCTCTCCTTCGCCCTCACCCGGCTCGGGGCCGTGCAGTCGCCCGTCATCCCGTTCTACCGGGACCGCGAGGTGGGGTTCGCGCTGCGCGAGTCGAAGGCCGCCTTCTTCGCCGTGCCCGGCACCTGGCGCGGCTTCGACCACACCGCGATGGCGCACCGGATCGCCGCGGACCTCGAGCAGCCGCCGCAGGTCCTCGAGGCGTACGAGGAGCTGCCGGACGGCGACCCCGCCGTGCTCCCGCCCCCTCCCACGGACGGCACGGCGGTGCGCTGGATCTACTGGACGTCGGGGACCACCTCCGACCCGAAGGGCGTCCTGCACACCGACCGCAGCCTGATCGCGGGCGGCTCGTGCCTGGCTCACGCACTGCAACTGTCGGCCGACGACATCGGCTCCATGGCGTTCCCGTTCGCCCATATCGCCGGGCCCGACTACACCGTGATGCTTCTGCTGTACGGATTCCCCGCGGTCCTGTTCGAGCACTTCGCGATGCCCGGAGCGCTGGACGGCTACCGGCGCCACAGGGTGACGGTCGCGGGCGGCTCGACCGCCTTCTACTCCATGTTCCTGACCGAACAGCGCAAGGACCCGACGCGCAAGGTGGTCCCCACGCTGCGGCTGCTGGCGGGCGGCGGCGCGCCGAAACCGCCGGAGATCTACCACGCGGTCGTCCGGGAGATGGGCATCCAGCTCACCCACGGCTACGGCATGACCGAGGTTCCCATGATCACGATGGGCGCCCCCGACGACACGGTGGAGCACCTCGCCGAGACGGAGGGGCGGCCGCCCGAGGGCATGGAGATACGGATCACCGACGAGGACGGCAAGCCACTGCCGTACGGGACGGACGGCGAGGTACGGCTCCGCGGGGAAGCCGTCTGCCAGGGCTATCTGAACGCGGCCCGGGACGCCTTCGACGCGGACGGCTTCCTCGTCACCGGCGATGTCGGCCATCTCCGGGAGAGCGGCCATCTGGTCCTCACCGGGCGGCTCAAGGACATCATCATCCGCAAGGGCGAGAACATCTCCGCCAAGGAGATCGAGGACCTGCTCCACCGCCACCCCGGGGTCGCCGACGCGGCCGTGATCGGGCTGCCGGACGAGGAGCGCGGGGAACGTGTCTGCGCGGTCGTCGAGCAGCCGGCCGGGGCGGGGGCGCTGACGCTGGCGGAGCTGTCCGGGTATCTGCGCACGGAGGGGCTCGCGGTGCACAAGCTGCCGGAGCAGCTGGAGGTGGTGGACGCGCTGCCGCGCAACGAGACGTTGCGGAAGGTGCTCAAGTACAGGCTGCGGGAGCAGTTCTCCTGACCGAAAACGGGTCGCCGCCGCTCACCGACGCCTACCAGGGTCCGAGGCATGGACCGTGTTTTCGGCCGCCTCGCCGACGCGGTCGCGGCCCTGTGAGGCTGGGGCCTGTGCGGTCTCGGCGAGGAGACCGCACCCGGCCCGGTCGGCGGCGCGCTTACGAGTCCGGCTCGATCACCGTGAAATAGACGGCGAACGCGGCAACCGCCTCGTCCTCGGCGATCTTGCCGTCGTGGTCCGTGTCCAGGCTCCGCGCGGCCAGTCCCGCCGACTCCTCGCTCGCGCCCAGGACCTTCAGCGCCCGCTCCACGGCGGGCACCGAGGCCGCGCCGTCGTCGTCGTTGTCCGCCACGGCAATCGCCGCGCCCAGGAACGGGCGGGCGATCTCCGCGAAGCGCTCGGGGTTGTCGCGCAGCCGTTTCACGGCCCCGCCCACGAACTCCTCACGGGTGACACGCTGGTCCCCGTCGACATCGGCGATGCCCGCCATGCCCTGCCAGAACGCCTCGGCCCCGGTGTAGAGCGCCTGCCCCTTGTCGCAGCGGGCCGTCGTACCGAATTCGGCAAGCAGACGGGCCGCGGCTGCGTTGAAATCCGCGCGATCGATGTATCCGTTGCCGTCCTGGTCGAAGGCGGCGAAGCGGAAGGCGATCTTGCGCTCATATTCTGCGCTGTCCATGCGGGGAGCGTACGTCGCCTGCGGGCATCACGTGTCACTTACGCCCACCCCCCATGTGCCGGCCGGTCTTCACGCCGGGTGGCGGGATGGTTTCAGGCCGAAAGCGGCTGGGCTCCGTCGTCGACGGCCGCGTCCCAGTCGGGGTAGACATCGAACAGACGGCGCACGCCGAGGGCGGCGAGCACCCGGTTGACGTGAGAGCCCTCCTCCGCACCGCGGGCCGGCAGGATCAGCCGCAGCCTCCCACCGCAGGAGCGCATCAGACGGCGGGCCGCGATCAGCACGCCGACGCCGCTCGAATCGCAGAACAGCACCTCGGAGAGGTCGAGCACCACGTCGTGACGTCCGACGGCGACCGCGTCATGGACGGACTGGCGGACCGCGGGCGACGTCAGCAGGTCCAGTTCGCCGCGTATGTGCAGCACGGTCCATACACCCTGCTCGGTCTCGGCCACTTTCAGAGTCACTCGACTGGGCCTCTCGTTCCGGGGAGTCCGACAATCCGGAAGAATCCGTTCCTCCTCGCGGCTGCCCCCGCCGCACACCCATGAAACACCGGCCCACAGAAGGAGACACAGACGGGTTTCAGGCAGAAATGATCACTTCAGGTCCGATTCCAACATCCCGGGACGTCGCATTCCCAACCGTCCAGGGCGTCCGCACGGGCGCACTTGCCGCAAAGACACCTGCGGGGCGAGTGCCGCCGACTACATTCGATGTGACGAGGGGGAAAGGGCTGGGGGTCCTATGGCGAAAGACGCACCGCCCCGCTGGGACCGCAAGATGCAGCAACGGCTGGCACGCGGCGAGGCGGCGGCCCTCAGCGAGCTTTACGACCGTTTCGCCCCACTCGTCCACAGCCAGGCCCACCGGATGCTCGACGACGAGTCGGCCGCCGACCTGGTGACCCGCGAGGTCTTCGGGTACGTGTGGGAGAACCCCGACGCGTACGACCCCAAGCAGGGTTCGATGCGGTCCTGGGTGGCCCGGCTCACCCACCGCCAGTCCGTGCGGCGCCTGCGTGCCGCGGAACCGTCCCCGTTCGCGCGGGGCGAGGACGGCGAACACGGCAGGGGTGAGAACACCGCGGCCCGGCAGGAGCTGGAGGAGCGGGTGCTGCGCGCCACGGCCGCAGCCCGCGCCGACTACATCGTCGCCTCCATGCCCGCACCGCTGCGGGCCGCACTGGAGCTCGCGTACATCCAGCGCAGGGACTACCGACAGACCGCGGCCGACCTCGGGGTGACCGCGGACGAGGCCCGCCGCCGGCTGCGGCTCGGGCTGCAGCTGCTCGCCACCGCCGGCGCCCGCCCGCTCGAGGGGTTCGAGCCGCCCGGATACGGACGGATGCTGTGACCGGCGACGACGACGCGAACATGCGCGACGACGAAATGCGGGGCGCGCGGCGCATACCGGGACCGCGGGCGGCGGCGGACGACTTCGACCTCGACGCCCTACCGATGGCTCCCGGCCCCCCGGCACGTGAACCGGCAGCACGCGAACCGGAACCGGAATCTCCGACGGCGCCACCGCAACCGGCTGCCCCGGTGCTTCCCCACGGCGTGCTCAAGGCCCTTCTCGGCGCCTGGGCGCTGGCCGCCTGTTCCGCCGAGGAGACCGAGGCGGTCGAGGCCCACCTCACCGGGTGCACCGCCTGCGCGGACGAAGCCCTGCGGCTGCGCGACGCGGTCGGTCTGCTGCACACCGACCGCAGCCTGGACCTCGACCCGCTGCTGCGCTCCCGGGTGCTCGAAGGCTGTCTGAGCCGTCGCCCGGCCACGATCCCGGTACCGGGCTGGGCCGTTCCGTACGACGCGGAGACCGCCCGCCTCGACGCGCTCCTCCGTGACTTCGGCAGCTCGGAATGGCATGCGCCGGTGCGACTGAGGTGGTTCGAGGGTGAGCGACAGGTCAACCGCAAGACGACGGTCGCCGGCGTGATCGGCCATCTGATGACCGTCGACGGGCTGGTCAGCACCGCCCTCGGCCTGGACGATCCGGCCGCCGGCGGACGTGGCGGGAGCGATACCGCCGCGGGCTCCGAGCTCCCGCTCTCCCCCGCCCCGCGCACCGAGACGTACTGGTCGGCGGCCCGACGACCGCCCACCCGGGCCGTCCGCGAGCCCTGGCGCGACCAGAGCCACGCCCTCATCCGTACGGTGTCGTTCGCCGGCCGCGGGGTCGCCGAGCGGTCCGTCTCGTACGGGGACTTCGCCCTCCCGCTGCAGGACGCCCTGCTGGACCGGGCCTTCGAGTGCTGGGTGCACGGCGGTGACATCGCGGACGCGGTGGACTATCCGTACGAGGCCCCGTCCGCCGCCCATCTCCACCGGATGATCGACCTGGCGGCCCGGCTCCTGCCGGCCGCCCTTGCCGGACGCCGCCGGGCCGGGCTCGCGGCGCCCGCCCGGCATCTGGTGACGGCCGGTTCGCCGGGCCGTTCGCTCCATCTGGAGATCGAGGGCTCGGGCGGCGGCAACTGGTACATCGCCCTGGACTCCCCGGCCGCGCTCGGCTCGCCCGACCAGGCGGTCGCGCAGGTGGCGCTGGACAGCACGGAGTTCTGCCGGCTGATCGCGGGCCATGTGTCGCCCGTCGACGCGGCGGCCGGGCAGGAAGGCGACCGCGAGGCGATCGGCGACGTGCTGTTCGCGGCGGCGTCGCTCAGCCGGCTCTAATACCCTCCCGGCAAGCTTTGCCCGTCGCGGCAAACATTGCCGGTCACGGCACAGGGCGTGTTTCGCACTACGCGGAGATCACCCGCGCTACGCGAAGATCACCGTGCGGCGCCCGTTGAGCAAAATGCGTCGCTCCGCGTGCCACTTCACCGCGCGCGCCAGCGCCTGGCACTCCACATCGCGCCCGATCGCGACCAGCTCGTCCGGCGTGACGCCGTGGCCGACCCGCTCGACCTCCTGCTCGATGATGGGTCCCTCGTCGAGGTCGGCGGTCACGTAGTGCGCCGTCGCACCGATCAGCTTCACACCGCGGGCATGCGCCTGGTGGTACGGCTTCGCGCCCTTGAAGCTCGGCAGGAAGGAGTGGTGGATGTTGATGATCCGGCCACTGAGCTGCTTGCACAGATCGTCGGAGAGGACCTGCATGTAGCGGGCGAGGACGACCAACTCGACGCTCTCCTCGCGGACCAGCTGCAGCAGCTGTGCCTCCGCCTCCGCCTTGGTCTCCTTGGTCACCGGGATGTGCCGGAAGGGCACGTCGTACGAGGCGGCGAGCTCGGCGAAGTCCCTGTGGTTGGAGACGACCGCCGCGATGTCGATCGGCAGCGCGCCGATGCTGGAGCGGAACAGCAGGTCGTTGAGGCAGTGGCCGAACTTGCTGACCATCAGCACGACCCGCATCCGCTCCGAGGACCGGTGGATCTGCCAGTCCATCCGGAACGAGTCCCCGACGGCGGCGAAACTGGCCCGCAGCTTCTCCACAGTCACCGGGGCGTCCGCCGAGAAGTGGACCCGCATGAAGAACAGACCCGTGTCATGGTCGCCGAACTGCTGGCTGTCCTCGATATTGCAGCCGGTCATGAAGAGATAACTCGACACGGCGTGCACGATGCCTTGTTTGTCCGGGCACGAGAGAGTGAGGACGTACTGCTCGGGGGTGGTCTCAGCAGGCTGCGGCGCGCTCATGTCCGTAGCGTGCCACACCGTCCCTGATTCAGGCGCTCCTGGTCATGATGCGGAGCACATCCAGGGAGCGCGGCGGGGTGTCGGGGTCCTCGCCGTCGTTCGTGGCTAGCAGCACGTGCGCCTCACGGGCGGCCCGTACGCCTTCCGGCCAGCCGTGGTGCTCCAGGTAGGCGGAGACGGGGGCGTCGGCACCGACCTGGTGCATGATGCGCAGCACCCGCAGCACGGCGACGTCGACGAGGGCCGCCTCGCTGGAGTCGCGGAAGACCGTGCCGACGTATTTCTCGGCGGACCAGTTGTCCAGCCAGGTGTCCTCGACCAGGCGGTACACGGCGTCGGTGACATCGCCGTACCCCTCCCGGCCGGCCAGCCAGCACTCGTGGTGGAAGACGGGGTCGGAGAGCATGTGCAGCGCCGAGCGCACGTTGCTGCGCCAGCGCCACCAAGGAACGTCATTGAGCGGCATGCCGCCCATGGTGGAGGAGCGACGGCCGCGACGGGAAGTGTTCTCCGAACCTTGCTGCACGGTTGTCGATCGTACGTTCCCTCCTTCCGGGCTCGCACCGGCCCCTGCAATTCACCTGGACGTCACCGAGCGTTGAACAGAGCACACATTGGCGTTACCCAAGGCGCGGAAATGTCCATGTCCATGACCGGATGGCAACGCCTCACTTCCTCCCGCCCCTACGCATTCCTCACATGTACGGCGGCGGCCGGGGCATTGCTGATCACCGGCTGCGGTGCGCTCCCTGGGGCCTCGGGGGACTCCAGGGAGCCCGTCACCGTCATGACCTGGGCCCCCAACGGCTCCAACGGTCCGGACACGGAGAACATGTCGGGCATGACGGCCATGGCCCGCGCCTATGCCCGCTGGGTGAACAACAACGGCGGGCTCGACGGGCACAAGCTGCGCGTCGTCACCTGTAACGAGCACAACACGTCGACCGGCGCGGGGGACTGCGCCCGGCGGGCGGTCACGGAGAAGGCGGTCGCGGTCGTCGGCTCGTACAGCCCGGAGGGCTACTCCTTCATGGGGCCGCTGGAGGCCGCCGGGATCCCTTACATCGGCGGCTACGGGGCCTCCGCCGAGGAGTTCACCAGCTACAACTCGTACCCCGTCAACGGCGGCCAGGCGGCGCTTCTGGCAGGCAACGCCAAGCAGCTCGCCGGCAGTTGTGAGCGGGTCTCCCTGGTGCGCCCCGACACGCAGGGCGGCGACGGCCAGGCGTGGCTCTTCAGCACCGGCCTGAAGGAGGAGAAGAAGCAGCCCGCGTCCACCGACATCCGGGCAGCGGAGGCGGCCACGTCCTACGACCAGGCAGCCGAGCAGGCGCTGGAAGGGGCGGGGCAGTCCAACGGGTGCGTGACAGCGGTGCTCGGGGAACGCACGGAGACGTTCTTCGACTCCTTCCGCCGTCTCGAACCGGCGGAAGGGTCCGTGCGGATCTCGTCGGTCCTCGGCAGCGTCGGCCAGCCCCTGATCAACAGCACCGGCGGGCGGAACAGCCCGTTCGAGGGGGCGTACGTCACCGGCTGGTACCCCGAGTCGGGGGATGCCCGCTGGGACGAGATGCGCTCGGTGATCCGGAAGCACGCATTCAAGGACAACCGGATCGACCCGGACGACACGGGTGTCCAGACGACGTGGATCGCGTACACAGTACTGAAGGAGATCGTGACGGCGATCAACGCCCCGGTCATCACCGGCAGCAACATCACGACCGCCCTCAACCGAGGCACCGAGGTCGACACCGGTGGTCTCACGCCGGTGCTGCGGTGGCGGTTCGAGGACGTGCTGGGCTCGTCGGCGTATCCGCGGATCGTGAACCGGAAGGTGACGTTCCAAGTGGTGCGGAAGGGGCGGCTGGTGGCCGAGAGGAAGGGGTTCGTGGACGTCACGAACACGCTGTCGGAGGCCAGCGCGAAGGGCTGAGCACCCGCAAGCCCCTCTGTCGGTCGAGGAGCGGCGCATGGAGGTGCGGACGCTCGGGGGATGCGGACGCTCGGGGGGTGCGGACGCTCGGGGGATGCGGACGCTCGGGGGTGCGGACGCTCGGGGGATGCGGACGCATGGGGGATGCGGACGCTCGGGGGATGCGGACGCTCGGGGGATGCGGACGCTCGGGGGATGCGTGCGCACAGGGGGGCGTGCGCACGGGGGGGGCGTGCGCACCGAAGGGTGCGGGGGTGCTGTCCCGGTGCTGGGCAGCACCCCCGCACCGCCGTCAGAGCTCCGTCGGCGCCCGCCGCGTCAACCCGTACTTCGCCGCGATCGAGTTCCACAGCCCCGACGCCTGCGCCTTCGCCTCGCTCGCCTCGCCGCTCGCCCGGTCGCCCTGAGCCATCTCGGGCGTCGCGCGGGCCCGCCCGTGCTTGCAGACCTTCTTGCCGTTCTTGGCCTGCTCGGCCCATGCCGCGTAGTGGTCGTCGGCGGAGGCCGATGCCTGCCACGCCTTCGTGAGCGCCGAGGTCAGCTGCGCGTTGTTCGGCAGCTTGTCGACGGTCAGCCCCTGCAGCCGCGTCACCAGGTCGCGGCGCTGCTTGGCCGCGCCCTGCAAGTCGGTGACCGCCTGGTCCAGGTTGGTGCAGGACCTGGTCTTCTCCACGGCCCCGATGACCGCCGCACGGCTGTTGTTGCTGTCCGCGAGCAGCTTGTCGAGCGCCTCGGCCTGCTGCTTCGCCGGGTCGGCCGCCGCCTGCGTGGAGGGCTCCGCGGCGGGCGAACTCGCCGCGGCCACCGGCTGCTTGTTGTCCGCACCCTTGTCGTCACCGCCACTCATCAGCGCACCCGCGCCCAGCCCGACGACGGCGCAGCCGACGACGACCGCGGCGATCAGCGGGACGTGCGACGGCTTCTTGCGCTGCCCGGCCCGGCCCTGCGACGGCTCGCCATGCTGCGACCGGTAGGCCGACGCGGGCTGCTGGTGCGACTGGGCGGCACCTTGGTACGGCACCTGTCCCGGGTCGAACCGGGGCATCTGCTGCGTGGAGGCCGTCGGCTCCTCGGCGCGGAACAGGTTGTCGAACTCGGCGGGGGGCTGCCACTCACCGGGCGTCTCCGGACTGACGCCGTACGGGGCACCACCGGGCACCGGCGGAATGTACTGGGTCGCGTCGGCGTCGGAGGCCGATGCGGGCGGCTGCGCGTGGGCGATGAACTGGGTCGCCTCCGCGGCACTCTCGGCCGGCACCGGCGCGATGAACTGCGTGGCATCCGCGTCGCCGCCCATGCCCGCCCCCGTGCCCGTACCCGGTAGGGCCTCCGGAGGCAGCGGCTGGGCGTACGGCTGGGGCTGGGCGTACGGCTGGGGCTGGGGCTGGGCATACGGCTGAGGCTGCTCGGCCGGCAGAGCCGGGCCCTGCTGCCCGTACGCCTGCCCCTGGTCGTACTGCGCGTACTGGCCCTGCGGCGACACGTCCTGCTGCGGCGCCTGTGGTCCCCAGGGCTGACCCCATGGCTGCCCGCCCGCCGGAGCGGACTGGTCGGCCGGTCCGCCCGGTATCCAGGGCTCGCCGCCACCTGCGGGCAGCACGACACCTTCGTGCGCGGGCCGTACAGCAGGGAGCTGCTGCTCGTCACCCTGTCCGCTCTGCGTCACCGGGACTCCTACGTGTAAACCTACGGAATCGTCGGCTCACGCTATCGGGTGGCAGCCGCTCTCCGCCAAGCGCCCGATATCACTCATCGCCCCTTCACAGGGGCAGTAACACGCCGGGCCCTGACGACGCAGTTAACGGGCGCCCCGAAAAGTCCCCGATCAAACGCCGGTCAGGCCGCCTGGAGCTCCAGCCGCGCCCCGAACTCCCGGACCGCCGGCTCGTCGCCGTACGGGACCAGCCGCTGCTGCAGATCATCCAGGTACTCCGCGCCCCGGCTCGACCGCACCGTCCCCAGCAGCTCCATCGCCCGCGTCCCCGTATGACACGCCTGCTCCACCTCGCGCAGCTGCACCTGCGCCGTGGCGAGCAGCACCAGACCGATGCCCCGGCGCCGGGCCCGGGACTCCGGGAGAGCGGCCAGGGACTCCGTGGCCCGGCGCGCGGCCGCCTCCGCCTGGCCGAGATCGCGGTGACAGTGCGCCAGCTCGTCGGCGAGATAGGCGGAGTCGAAGTGGACAATCCATGACGGGTCGTCACCGGTGTCCGTCTCGGCGTGTTCCAGCGCCGTCAGGGCCCGGCCCGCCACCGCCTGGCAGGTCCGGACATCGCCGAGCAACGCGTGGCCGCGCGCCTCCGCCGCGTAGAACATCGCCTCCGCGCGTGGGGTGACCCGCCCGCGCGCCCCCTCCTGCGCGGCCCGTGCCAGCTGCGCGATCTCCCGCGGGTTGCCGAGCTGTGCGGCGAGATGGCTCATCGAAGCGGCCAGCACATAGCCGCCGTACGCCCGGTCGCCCGCCGCCTGGGCCAGCCGCAGAGCCTGGATGTAGTACCGCTGGGCGAGCCCCGGCTGCCCCGTGTCCACCGCCATGTACCCGGCGAGCTCGGTGAGTCGCGCGACCGCCGCGAACAGCTGCCGCCCAACGGTTTCGCGGTAAGCCCCCGAGAGCAGCCCGGAGACCACGCTGTTGAGGTAGTGCACCAGGACCGGCCGCACATGTCCGCTGCCGAACCGGTGGTCGAGGTCGACCAGCGCCGCTGTCATCGCCCGCACCGCCTCCACGTCCGACATCCCGACCCGCGCCCCCGCCGCACGGGCCACCTGCGGGTCGGCGCCGGTGATCAGCCAGTCCCTGCTGGGCTCGACCAGCGCCGAGGAACCGACCGCCGAACCGGACAGGGCGTCGCGGCGTCCGACATCGCTGCGCCACAGCTCGCATACCTGCTCGATCGCGCCGATCACGGTAGGCGCGAACTGCAGGCCGACGCCGGACGCCAGATTCTTGCCGTTGGCCATCCCGATCTCGTCGATCGTGACCGTACGGCCGAGCTTGCGGCCGAGCGCCTCGGCGATGGTTCCCGGTGCCCTGCCGCGCGGTTGCTGTCCGCGCAGCCAACGGGCCACGGAGGTCTTGTCGTAACGGAGGTCGAGGCCGCGCTCCGCGCCGACCATGTTGACTCGGCGGGCAAGGCCCGCATTGGAACATCCGGCTTCCTGGATGAGCGCCTGGAGCCGTTCGTTCGGCTGGCGTGCGACGAGAGGCCTGGCTGCCATGTTTCCCCCTGAGGCCGCAGTGATCAGTGAATGGATCACTGCCCGGCATATGCCCAAGAAATGCGCACATACATCGTGTTGGTGTTTTCCGTGGCGTTCGCGGCGTTCACGGCGCTTATCGTGTCGTTGTTCAGGTTCGGCGTGTATTCGGCATGGGGGGAACTGTTCCGGATTCCCCACATGTGGCTACCCGTCCCTCGACATGCCGCCTCATGCGCGCCCCCGCGCATGCATCCATGCGCCCCATGTGCGGGGCCGATGCGCCGTGACCGCGTTCGCCACGCCCGTAACCCCAGGTGGTCGGGGAAGTTGTGATGTTCGTGGAAGAGCCCATCGGAGTCACGGAAACCGCACAGGTCCCCCAACAACGAGCTGATCAACTGCTCGACGCCGCTGTGCGCTATGCGGAGGAGGGGCACTGGGAGGTGTTCCCCGGCACCTGGCTCCAGGTGGTGGAAGGGGCGGAACGGTGCTCGTGCGGAGAAGCCCGCTGCGCCGCCCCCGGAGCCCACCCCACCGGGCCCGACTGGGCGAGCCGGTCAACCTGCAGTGGCGCCGCGGCCCGCCGGATGTGGTCCCAGCAGCCCGGGGCGTCGGTGCTGCTGCCCGCCGGGCGCACCTTCGACGCGATCGACGTACCGGAGTCGGCCGGCTTCCTGGCGCTGGCCCGGATGGAGCGGATGAACCTGCCGCTTGGCCCCGTCACCTGCACCCCCGACCGCCGGATGCTCTTCTTCGTACTGCCCGGCGCGGCGGCCAGGGTGAACGAGCTCGTACGGAGGCTGGGCTGGAGCGCCAGCGCGATCGGTCTGCTCGGCCGCGGTGAGGGCCACTACGTGGCGGGCCCGCCGACCTGGATCGGCGGGCGTGGTGCGGTGCAGTGGGTGCGTCGGCCCACCCCCGCCAACCGCTGGCTGCCCGACGCCGAAGAGGTCATCAGCCCGCTCGCCTACGCCTGCGGACGAGCAGCAGCCGACGCGCGCGCCCGCCTTTCGTAGTCTGGGTCCCTCATACGGGGACATCGAAGGCAGGAGCACCATGTCGGACCAAAACACGGCGGAATCGCGCACGGCGATGGAGGCGGGCGCGGCACGAACGGCGCCGCCCGCCGTTCGCGTACAAGGCCTGTGGAAGCGGTTCGGGGAACAGGTCGCGGTCGCCGGGATCGATCTGGAGCTGCCCGCAGGCAAGTTCATCGGTCTGGTCGGACCCAACGGCGCGGGCAAGACGACCACGCTGTCGATGGTGACCGGGCTGCTCCGTCCCGACCACGGCACGGTCGAGGTCGGCGGGCACGACGTCTGGCGGGACCCGGTCGAGGTGAAAGCCAGGATCGGCGTCCTGCCGGAGGGCCTGCGGCTCTTCGAACGCCTCTCGGGGCGCGAACTCCTCGCGTACATCGGACGGTTGCGCGGGCTGCCGGGCGCCGAGGTCGACCAGCGGGCCAACCAGCTGTTGGACGTGCTCGACCTGGCGGGCTCCGGGAAGAAGCTGGTCGTCGACTACTCGACCGGCATGCGGAAGAAGATCGGGCTCGCCGCGGCGCTGCTGCACAACCCCGACGTACTGTTTCTGGACGAGCCGTTCGAGGGCGTCGACCCTGTCTCGGCGCAGACCATCCGCGGGGTCCTGGAGCGGTACACCCGCTCGGGGGCGACCGTCGTCTTCTCCAGCCATGTGATGGAGCTCGTCGAGTCGTTGTGCGACTGGGTGGCCGTCATGGCGGGCGGCACGATCCGGGCGCAGGGCACCCTCGCCGAGGTGCGCGGCGACGCGACGTCGCTGCAGAACGCGTTCCTCGAACTCGTCGGCGCGGGCGGCCGGAACAACGGTGACTCCCTCGACTGGCTGGGCGGCGCCCGATGAGCGTGCTCGACACACCCGTCACCTCCGCCGCCCGCCCCGCCGCCGGCGGCGAACGGCTCGTCCGCGTCTTCGTACGACTCAAGCTGACGCTGCTGCGCAACGGGTTGCGGCAGTCCTCCGGCAGACGGGTCGCGTACCTCGCGTCCGTCGTCCTCACCCTGCTGTTCGCCGCGGGCCAGATCGTCGCGCTGACCGCACTGCGCGGCCAT
Organism: Streptomyces sp. NPDC051020; assembly: GCF_040683105.1. Classification (NCBI taxonomy): domain Bacteria; kingdom Bacillati; phylum Actinomycetota; class Actinomycetes; order Kitasatosporales; family Streptomycetaceae; genus Streptomyces; species Streptomyces sp. NPDC051020. The sequence goes on from NZ_JBFBCG010000008.1 coordinate 42,403, forward strand.
GCCCACGCGGGTTCCCTGACGGTCCTGCTGACCGGGGTACTGGCGCTCGGCTGGGCGGTGATGCCGCTCTTCTTCCCCAGCGGCGACGAAACCCTCGACCCGAGCCGGCTCGTGATGCTGCCGCTGCGGCCGCGCCCGCTGGTCGGGGCGCTGCTGGTGGCATCGCTCGTCGGCATCGGACCGCTGTTCACACTCTGCCTGGCGACCGGTTCGGCGTTCGCCGTGGCGCAGGGGGCGGCGGCCGTGGTGTGCGCGGTGGTCGCCGTGCCGCTGACACTGGTGGTGTGCGTCGCCCTGGCGCGGGCCGTCGCCACGGCCAACACCCGGCTGCTGAGCTCCCGCAAGGGCCGCGATCTGGCGCTTCTCAGCGGACTCGTGGTCGCGGTCGGCATCCAGGTCGTCAACTTCGGTGCGCAGCGGCTGGGCCGGTCCGGTGGGCTGGCCGCGCTCGACCCGGCGGCGGAGGTGGTGCGCTGGCTGCCGCCCGCCTCGGCGATCGGCGCGGTGGACTCGGCGGCGCAGGGGTCGTACGGGCGGGCCGTGGCACAACTGCTGCTCTCCGTCGCGGCGCTGGGAGCGCTGGTGTGGCTCTGGCAGCGGAGTCTGGTGAAGCTGATGACCGCCCCGGACGGTTCCACCCTGGCCGCCGCCGAAGCGGCCCGGGAGAAGTCCGGCAGGGGCAGCTCCTGGCTCACCGCGCTGCTGCCCGAGGGGCGCACGGGGACGGTGATACAGCGCAGTCTGCGGTACGTGGCACGGGACCCGAAAACCAAGGCCGCCTGGGTAACGGCGCTCGCCATCGGGCTGATCGTGCCGTTGCTCAACGCGATGCAGGGCACCGGCTCGGTCTACTTCGCCTGCTTCGCCGCCGGGATGCTCGGCATCCAGATGTACAACCAGTTCGGGCAGGACACCTCCGCGTTCTGGATGGTGGCGCTGACGATCTCCTCCACCCGGGACGCCTACCTCGAACTGCGGGGGCGGGCGGCAGCGTTGCTGGTGATCACTCTCCCGTACACGGTGCTGGTGACCGTGGCGACGGCGGCGGTGCTCGGCGACTGGGAGAAGCTGCCGAGCGCCATAGGGCTGTCGCTCGCCCTGCTGGGCGCGATGCTGGCGACGGGGGCACTGGCATCGGCCAACTTCCCGTACTCGATCCCTCAGGACAGCGGGTTCAAGAACGTGGCACCGGGGCAGGCCGGGCTCGCCTGGATCTCGATCTTCGGCGGCATGGTCTCGGCGGCGCTGCTGTGCGCGCCGGTGATCGTGGCGACGATCTGGCTGCATCTCGTCGACGCGGAGGACTGGATGTGGGTGCTGCTGCCGGTCGGCAGCGCGTACGGGGCGCTCGTCGCCTGGGCGGGTCTGCGGCTGGCCGCACCGCGCACGGCGAACCGGCTGCCCGAGATCCTGGCGGCGGTCAGCAAGGGGTGACGCGAGCCGGGTCGGGCCGCTCCGTCACGGGGAGACGGGCTCGCGGTCGTTCCGCGGGTCCTCGGCGAACTCCTCCAGGAACGGCTCGACCGCGGCGCGCCAGCCCTCCGGCTGGTCGTAGTGGACGAGATGGCCGGCGTCCACCACCTCCGCGTACTGTCCGCGCGGCAGTACGCGGACCATTTCCTGGGCCTCCGCCCGGCCCAGCTCGCCGTCCAGGCCGCGGAGCACCAGCGCCGGGCACCGGACCTGCGCCAGCTCCTCCCAGTGCGCGTCGTACACCCATGTCGCGCGGGACTGGAGCATCTGGCGGCGGGAGAAGACGGGGCGCCAGCCGTCGGCGCGCTCGGCCATCACCTCGGCGAAGAAGTCGCCGCGGGCCGGGTTCGGCCGCTCCACCCAGGGGTCGTCCTCGCCGAACCACTTCCGCACGTCGGAGAGTGTCGCGAACGGCACCGGCCAGGACGTGAACCAGTCCTCCCACTCCCGCTGCGAGGCCGCGCCGAGCGCGGAGGCCCGCATGTCGCAGATGACCAGGGCCCGGACCAGATCGGGGCGCTTCGCGGCGAGCTGCCAGGCGGTGAGGGCGCCCATCGAATGGCCGACGACGGTGACGGGGGCCAGGCCGAGCTGCTCGATCGCCGCCTCGGCATCGGCGACGTACGCCTCACGGGTGTACGGGCCCTCGGCGGGTTTCTCGCTGCGGCCGTGCCCCCGCTGGTCGAGCCCGACCGCCCGGTGCCGCTCGGCGAGCCAGCGGGTGGTGGAGGCCCAGTGGGAGGCCCGGCCCATCAGTCCGTGAAGCAGTAAGACCCCGGGGGCGCGTTCGCCCTCTGTGCGCTCCTTGGGCGGATCCGCGAACTCCCAGGCCGCGAGGCGTACGCCGTCGGATCCGGTTACATCAATGCGCCGCACCATGTGTCCTGGCACCCCCTTCTGGTCCTCGACAACCGCTCGATCGCCGTGTGGTCGTGTCACGCCAGACTATCGAACCTGTATTCGAAAATCGGTATTCGGCGTGCAACACCCCTCGTTCGAGTGACCCCTGCCAAGGATTGACATCGGCCGCTGAGGGGAGATCTTCTCCGGGAGGCGGACCACTCGGGGATGAGGGTCCGTGGGGACCGACCTTGAGAGCTCGGGGCTCCAGGTCGGAACAGGGGAGGAGAGGCCCCGGCGCCATGCGGCGCCGGGGCCCTCCCATGTCCGGGGGGCGCGCGGGGCGGCCGGCGCCGGGGCATGCGGGGCCGGGGCCGCGACGTGCGGGGCCGCGGCCTTGAGGGCAGTCCTGCCCCTCTGGGCAGGGCTGACGGGCGGGGCGGTCCCGTTGCTCATGATCGTGGCAGCCGCCCTCTGCTGCACATGCCAGTACGACGGGCGCATCCGCTGCTCCCTCCCCGCCCGCATGGCCAGGCGGCCGGCACTCTCAGGTATGGCTCAGCCACAGCCTGGCACGCGATGCGCCCGTCCGCTGCCATTCGGGACGGAAAATCGGAAACCGGACGTTACGCTCCGGCGTCCCGCGTGCGGGCCGGCGTACGGTCCACCTGCGGTAAACGCGCGGTCCTCCCGGGACGCCTCCGGTCAGCGCTTGGCCACGAACACATGCGAGGCGACCTCGGCGTCCAGCTCCGCCGCCTCACCGCTGCTGCCGACCAGCACCCCGCCCGGCGACTGCGTCACGCTGACCACGGAACCGGGCTGCACACCCGCCCGCCGCAACGTATACATCAGCTGGGCGTCCGTCTGGATCGGCTCACCGATCCGGCGCACCACCACGGTCTTGCCGTCGGCTCCCGGGTCGAGCTCCGACAGGCTCACCATGTCGGCGTTCAGGAACGGGTCGGCCTCGGCCTTCTCGCCCAGCTCCTCCAGGCCCGGGATCGGATTCCCGTACGGGGACTCCGTCGGGTGCCGCAGCAGCTCCAGCACCCGCCGCTCCACCGCCTCGCTCATCACGTGCTCCCAGCGGCAGGCCTCGGCGTGCACCTGTTCCCACTCCAGGCCGATCACGTCGACGAGCAGGCACTCGGCGAGGCGATGCTTGCGCATCACCCGGGTCGCCAGCCGACGGCCCTCCCCGGTCAGCTCCAGATGGCGGTCGCCCGCGACCTGCACCAGACCGTCGCGCTCCATCCGCGCCACCGTCTGGCTGACCGTCGGACCGCTCTGGTCCAGCCGTTCCGCGATCCGGGCGCGCATGGGAACGACGCCTTCCTCTTCGAGTTCGAGGATGGTGCGGAGATACATCTCCGTTGTGTCGATCAGTCCGGACATTCGTGCCCCTCGATGCTGTGACATGAAAAACGTCGTGCGCTGGCCCTCAGACAATTCTGACCCATACCGCTGACAACCGTGCCGTGCCGACCGAACCCCGGACCGCCCGTGTACGTCCCGGACGGTATTGACAGGTCACTGGTCCAGACCGCAACGTGATCCGCGGCACGGACACCCCACCCCTGCGGAGAGGGCCTCCTCAATGAGCGACAGCAAGCTGGCCGGTCAGTTCTTCGATGCAGCGATCGGCCTGCTGGAGCGTGTACGCGACGAGGAGGCCGGCCCGATCGCGGCAACCGGGGCCGCGATCGCGGACACCGTCGAAGCCGGCGGCCGGCTCTTCGCGTTCGGCGCCGGCCACTCCTCCCTCGCCGCCCAGGACGTCGTCTACCGGGCCGGTGGACTGGCCCTGATGAACCTGCTCGCCGTGCCCGGCACACTCGGCGTCGACGTCATGCCGGCGACGCTCGGCTCGGCGCTGGAACGGGTCGAGGGGCTGGCCGGCGCCGTGCTCGACTCCAGCCCGGCGAGCGCCGGCGACCTGCTGGTGATCATCTCGCTCTCCGGGCGCAACGCGTTGCCCGTCGACATGGCGGTCAACGCGCGGGCACTCGGCCTGAAGGTCATCGGCGTCACGTCGGTCGCCTACGCGGACGGGACCCGGTCGCGGCACGTCTCGGGCGGGTTCCTGCGGGACCACTGCGACATCGTCGTCGACAGCAAGATCGCGATCGGCGACGCGGAGCTGACGGCGGAGGGCGTCGAGGCGCCGTTCGCGCCCGCGTCGACGGTGGTCACCAGTGCGGTGATGCAGGCCATCATGGCGACGGCCGCGGAGCGATTGGCCGAGCGGGGGATCGAGCCGCCGCTGCTGCGGTCGGGGAACGTCGATGGCGGGCACGAGTGGAACGGACGCGTGATGGCGGAGTACGCGGATCGGATCTTCTACCGGCACTGAGAGGAGGGCTGCGGCTTCCCCGGGTGGCCGGTTCCGTCCTCGAACGGCGGACGCGGGCCGGACCGGTGGCCCTACGGGGTTGCGGGCAGTACCTGGGACAGGTCCACCGCTGTGGCCACCCGGGCCGCCACGCTCTCCGCGTACGTCGCGTCCTGACGTTCGAAAGGGCTGCGGTTCGCCGCCCGGAGGAACGTCACCACGCCGAGCGTCCGGCCCCGGCTCCGCAGCACCGCGCACAGGGCATGGACCGAGTCGCCCGGCCACTGACGGTCCGCCGCCCAGGCCCCGGCCCGCGGCGCCGCACCGGCGCTCGCGCGAACCGAGCCCGTGCGGTCCACCGCCTCGAGCGCCGGGTGGCCCGGGGCGTAGCGGAGCGGAATGCCGCCTCCCGCCACGGGCCGGCACGGGCCGGGGGCGTCGGCGGGTGTCGCCGCCGCCCGGACCAGCCGCGCCCCCGCCACCAGGTCGATCAGGGCATGGTCGGCGAAGCCCGCGAGTGCGTAGTCCAGGTAGGACGTCGCCGCCTCCATCGGGTCCTCGCACTCGGCCGCCGACCGGCACGCCCGGTGCAGCTGGTTCGACCGGAACCGCACCCGGTCCGCCTCCTGCGCCGCCAGCCGCTCCGCCGTCACGTCCTGGAACAGCCAGCCGACCCCCAGCGGAACCAGCTCCTCCGCGAGCGGCGACGCCAGCTGCAGGAACCCGCTGCGCCAGCAGCGCCGCCGGTCCCCCGCGGCCGTCCGCAGCGTCACCCACAGGTCGGCGGGTGCGGGCGGCGGCCCCTCGGCCAGGACATGCTGCAGCGCGCCCTCCAGGTCCTCGACACCCTGCACCAGCAGCTCTCCGAGCGGGCGTCCCAGCATCGTCGTACGGCCACCGCCGAGCGCCCGCGCCGCATAGGCGTTGACGACCGTCGGCCGCAGGTCCACGTCGACGAGCACCACCCCCCAGGAGGCGTCCTCGAACAGCGCCTCGCTGAGGGCGATCGACCGCTCCAGGTCGATCTGGGCGTGCACCTCGCCGAACGCGCAGTAGACCCCGGCCGGCTTCCCGTCCGCGCCCCGCACCCCGGCCGACTGGGTCCGTACGAGCACCCGGCCGCCGTCCTTGCGCAGCAGTGCGAACTCGTGGACCTGGCGGCCCGGCGCGTCCATGGCCGCCATCAGCCGCCCGTGCACCTCACCCGCGTCCGCGTGGCGCACCGCCCACCCCGCGAACCCGGGCCGCCCCACCGCTTCCTCGGCGGTCCAGCCGAGAATCCGCTCGGCCTCACGGTTCCAGTGGGTGATCGCACCGCCCGCGTCGAACGCGCAGAGCGCCGCGTCCATGCCGTCGAGCAGCGCCGCGAGCAGCTCTGACCCGGGGATGGGATCGGGGCCGAGGGCGTCGGTGATCCCACTGCTCCTGGAAGCGCTCATCCCGGACCCCCTGCCGGACGTGTCCGCCGTTGCCACACGTCAGATCATTGAACTCGAACGTGACTCAGCACACATCGACTTCCGGGAAATCGGTGCTCCGAGGGATCTCAATAAATGGGTTGTGCGGTCCCGGAGAGGTTCCTAGTGTGGCCTTACACGTTGAAAGGAGGTGATCCGAAAAGTGCAGTCTTATCGGATTCGTGAGGTGGCTGCGGGCTGACAGCCCGTCGTCGCACTTCGTGCACCTCGGCAGGCTGTCTGCCGAAACCCAAGCAGTCACCGACCCGCGGGCTCGCCGGTAGATCCGGCCGGCTCCTCCGCAAGGAGGGACCAGAGCCCGCGGGTTTCTGCGTGTCCGGGGCCGGTCAGGGGCTGAGGCGTTCCACTCGCCAGCCCTCGCCCTCGCGTACGTACCGCAGCCGGTCGTGGAGACGGTTCTCGTGGCCCTGCCAGAACTCGATCGTCTCCGGCACGACACGGATGCCGCCCCACTCGGGGGGTGCGGGGATGTGTTCGCCCTCCGGGTAGCGGGCCGCCAGTTCCTCGTACCGGTCGATGAGTTCCTGGCGCGAGCCGATGACCGTCGACTGCTCGCTCGCCCAGGCGCCCAGCTGGGAGCCGTGCGGGCGGGTGCGGAAGTAGGCGACCGTCTCCTCGCGGGCGACACGGGCCGCAGTGCCCGTGATGATGACCTGGCGGGCCAGCGGGTGCCAGGGGAAGAGCAGGGAGACGTACGGGTTGGCGGCCAGCTCGCGGCCCTTGCGGGAGGCGTAGTTGGTGAAGAAGACGAAACCGCGGTCGTCGTACTTCTTCAGCAGCACCGTGCGGGAGGAGGGGCGGCCGTCGGGGGTGGCCGTGGAGACCACCATGGCGTTCGGTTCGTAGACCATTCCACCTGCGGCGATCTGCCGGAACCAGTGGGCGAACTGCTGCATGGGGTCGGCGTCGAGCGTGTCCTCGGTGAAGCCCTCGGAGCGGTACTGCTCGCGCATCGCGGCCGGATCGGTGGTGGAATCGGAAGGGGAATCTGCGGTGGGCACGGGGCCATCCTGCCGCAGGGGCCGAGTCTGCCCGGTATGGAGGGGTGTCAATCGCGCATGGATGAAGTGGGTGGCTGTGCCGGATGTCACGCTTCCCCGCATCGTGGGAACCCGCCAATACTTGGGGCAGGCCCCTGTGGCCTCCATACAGCCCGTCGATCGAGGGAGCCGCATGATGTCCGACTTCGTACCCGGACTCGAAGGAGTCATCGCGTTCGAGACGGAGATCGCCGAACCCGACAAGGAAGGCGGCTCGCTCCGTTACCGCGGGGTCGACATCGAGGATCTCGTCGGTCATGTGTCGTTCGGGAACGTGTGGGGTCTGCTCGTCGACGGGGCGTTCAACCCCGGGCTGCCGCCCGCCGAGCCGTTCCCGATCCCGGTCCACTCGGGTGACATCCGGGTCGATGTGCAGTCCGCGCTGGCCATGCTGGCGCCGGTCTGGGGGCTGAAGCCGCTCCTCGACATCGACGAGGAGACCGCCCGCAACGATCTGGCGCGGGCCGCCGTGATGGCGCTGTCCTACGTCGCCCAGTCGGCGCGCGGGCAGGGGCTGCCGATGGTCCCGCAGAGCGAGATCGACAAGGCGCAGTCCGTCGTCGAGCGGTTCATGATCCGCTGGCGCGGCGAGCCGGACCCGAAGCACGTCAAGGCCGTCGACGCGTACTGGACGTCGGCCGCCGAGCACGGCATGAACGCGTCCACGTTCACCGCCCGGGTCATCGCGTCGACCGGCGCCGATGTCGCGGCCGCGCTGTCCGGTGCGGTGGGCGCGATGTCGGGTCCGCTGCACGGCGGCGCCCCGTCCCGGGTCCTCGGCATGATCGAGGAGATCGAGCGGACCGGTGACGCCACCGCGTACGTGAGGAAGGCCCTGGACAAGGGTGAGCGGCTGATGGGCTTCGGACACCGGGTCTACCGGGCCGAGGACCCGCGGGCGCGCGTGCTGCGGCGTACGGCGAAGGAGCTGGGCGCGCCGCGGTTCGAGGTGGCGGAGGCGCTGGAGAAGGCCGCGCTGGAGGAGCTGCACGCGCGGCGCCCGGACCGGGTGCTGGCGACGAACGTGGAGTTCTGGGCGGCGATCATGCTGGACTTCGCGGAGGTTCCGGCGCACATGTTCACGTCGATGTTCACGTGTGCGCGTACGGCGGGATGGTCGGCGCACATCCTGGAGCAGAAGCGGACGGGGCGGCTGGTGCGGCCGTCGGCGAGGTATGTCGGTCCCGGGCCGCGCGACCCGCGGGAGATCGAGGGGTACGGGCAGATCACGGATCTGGCGAACTGACGGTCCCGGTACCGCGCAAGCCCGGCGGGATCCGAACTAGAGCTTGCCGCGGAGGGTGACGGTGCGGTGTCCGCCGAGGCGGCGCCGCACCTCCTGTTCGAAGCGGTAGGTCAGCTCCGCCCAGTTCCAGAAGGTGAGGCCGAGCTGCCCGCAGGCGTAGTAGTCGTCCTCCCAGCTCCAGCGGTCGATTCCGGAGGGCCGGCGGCAGGAGGGGCACTCCACGACGCCTTCGCCGCCGTTCACCCACGCGCCGAGCCGGCCCGCGAGCGGGGCCCAGGCGCTGCCGACGGGGCACCAGGTGTCGTCGACGAGGCGGATCTCGGTGGCACAGAGCGGGCAGGTGGCAGCTCCCGCGTCGCCCTGGCCGCTGTCGAAGACGGTGCGTCCGGTCGCGACGTAGAGGCCGTTGCTCCACAGCTCGACCGGCTCCGGGTCGTCGACGGCCTCGGCGTAGTTCGGACCAGGTGCGTTGCCGTAGCCGTCTCCGTCGAGGACACAGTCGGTGCGCTCGGCGCTGACGATTCCTTCGGTGATCAGCCAGTCGAGGAGCCCGGCGCCGAGTTGTGCGGCGTCCTGCTCGGTGGCGTCGAGGTCGACGATCGTCTGGAAGTAGTCACCCACAGGTCCCCCAAGGTCAGTCGAGTGCGTCGTCCACCAGTGCCGCCCACTGTGCCACGACCCTCTGACGCCGGGCGGTGTCATCGGTCAGCACGTTGGCCAGCCCGAGGCCGCGGGCCATGTCGAGGAGCCCCTGGACGGTTTCGCGTGCGCCGGGCTTCGTCTCGTCGGCGGCGAGGAGTTCGACGGCGATGCGGTGGGTCTCGCGGCCGACGCGGGCTTCGAGTTCGGTGACGCGGGGGCGGAGCTGGGCTTCGTTGGAGGCGGCGACCCAGAGTTGCAGGGCGGCGCGGAAGAGCGGACCGGTGTAGAGATCGACGAGGGCGGCGACGACAGCCGTACGGCCCTGGACGGGCAGGGCGCGCAGGGCGGCGGAGCGTTCCTCGGCGACGTATTCGACGGCGGCGGTGAACAGGTCCTCGCGGGTGGGGAAGTGGTGCTGGGCGGCGCCGCGGGAGACCCCGGCGTGTTCGGCGACGACGGAGACCGTGGAGCCTGCCCAGCCGTGTTCGGCGAGGCAGGCGACCGCGGCTTCGAGCAGCCGCTGGCGGGTGGCGCGGCTGCGGTCCTGCTTGGGGGTCCGGTCGGTGGGGGGCGTCACGGGGAACCTCCGGGGATGCCCCGGTCTTCGGGCCGGGAAGGATTCGGGCTCCTGTGGAGCAGGGCAGGGAAAGGCGATTCGCCGTCAGCGTGACTCGCCGTCAGCCGCGGTGGCGGCGCGATCGCTCTCCAAGCGGTACACGATTTCGGAGTTGAGGGACCTGCGGGCGGACTTGGCCTTGGCGACCAGCCACGCGTGGAGGTCGGCGGGAAGCCTGAGCGTGATGCGTACTTCGTGATCCATGTCCCGAATTCTAGTGGTACGGTGGTGGCATGATGACACCAGAGGCCGTTGAGGGAGCCGGACATGCCCGGTACGCCTACCGGCTTCGCGTGTCGTCGACCGCCCGTACGGCGCTGATGGCGGAGTGGGACCGGTGCCGGTGGATCTGGAACGAGTGCGTGGCCCGGTCGAAGAAGGCCCACACGGAGAACGACAAGTGCGGCCCCGCCGCGATGGACAAAATGCTGACCGAGGCCCGCGCCATCACACCGTGGTTGGCGGAGGGCTCCTCGGTGCCGCAACAACAGCTCGTCCGGGATTTCGGTAAGTCCCGCGCGAAGGCGCTGAAGGACATCAAGGACCGGCTGCCCATGGCACGCCGGGCCGGAATGCCGAAGTACAAGAAAAAGCGTGAGGCGCTGCCCACGCTGAACTACACGCGGCGCGGTTTCCGCCTCAAAGACGACCGTCTGTACCTCGCGGGCGGCATCGTCCTGACCGTGGTCTGGTCGCGGGACCTGCCCGCCGACCCATCCAGCGTGCGGGTGTACCGGGACAGTCTCGGGCACTGGTACGCCTCGTTCGTCGTCCTCGCCCAGGTGCGGCCGTTCCCGGAGACAGGCCGGGTGATCGGCGTGGACTGGGGCGTCAAGGAGACCGCGACCACCACATCGGACACGCACGACCTTCCGCACGCTCAGCACGGAAAAAACGCCGCGCAGCGCCTGGCCCGCTACCAGCGGATCACGGCCCGCCGCAGACCCGCGAAGGGGCAGGCCGGGTCGAAGGGCTACCGGGAGGCAAAGAAGCAGGTTGCCAAGCTGCACAAGAAGGTGGCCCGGCAGCGGCAGGACACTGCCCGCAAATGGGCGAAGAAGGTCGTGACCGACCACGACGCCATCGCGGTGGAGGACTTCCGGCCGAAATTCCTCGCCAGGACCACCATGGCCCGCAAGGCCGCCGACGCGGCAATCGGCGCCACCAAGACAGCCCTGATCGAAATGGGCCGCAAGCACGGACGGGATGTCCACCTCGTGCACCCCGCGCATACCACCATGGACTGCGCATCGTGCGGAGCGAGAACCAAGCACGCACTCCCTCTTTCGGAACGCATCTACACCTGCACCACATGCGGAGCCGTATCCCCCAGGGACAAGAACTCCGCCCACGTGATGCTCATCCGGGCTGGTCTGAACCCGGCTGGTGCTGAGGGCGTAGGACCTCCCGGAGCGCCGCTCCAGAAGGCGGCCTGAGCCAGGAATCCCCTCCCTCCAGGAAGGGGAGCAGTCAAAACACCCATGCGGGGTCCCGTCGTTCGAGGAAGGCCGTCATCCCCTCCCATGCCTCGGCGGAGGCGAAGAGTGCTGCCGAGCGGGCGATGAGGTCTTCGGCGTACTGGTCGAAACTCTCCCGCACAGTAGCTGTGACCAGCTCCTTCGATGCTGCCAGCCCCTGCGGTGAGGCCCGGCGCAGTCCGTCCAGTACGGGTACGAGTGCTTTGTCGACGTCCTCGGCGGCGATGGTGACGAGGGAGATGCGGGCCGCTTCGGTCGCGTCGAACAGTTCTCCGGTGAGGTAGTAGCGGGCGGCAGCCCTGGGGTCGGTGCGGGGCAGCAGTGCCATCGAGATCACGGCGGGGGCGAGGCCGAGCCGGGACTCGGTGAGGGCGAAGGTGGAGGCGGGTCCGGCGGCCGAGATGTCGCAGGCGCTGAGCAGTCCGAGGCCGCCCGCCCGGACGTGTCCCGTGACCCGGGCGACGACGGGCTTGGGCAATGCGACGATCTGCCGCATCAGGGCGACGAAGGCTGCCGGGTCGGGCGGTCCGGTGAGGTCGGCACCCGCGCAGAACGTGTTGCCGGTGTGGGTGAGGACGACTGCTCGTACGGTGTCGTCGGCCGCGCACGCCTTCAGGGCGGTGGAGAGCTCGCCGACCAGCTGCGCGGAGAGTGCGTTGCGGTTGGCCGGTGAGTTGAGGGTGAGGGTGGTGATGCCCCGGTCGTAGGTGGGATCAGCGAGCGGCGTCATGTGTCGGTCTCCTTCTCGCGGGACTTCTCGAACGACTTTCAGCCGGCAGCTGCGGCGTGGAGAGACAGAATGTCCTGCGTCAGTACGACTTGGGGAGCCCCAGGGACTGGTGGGAAACGTAGTTGAGGATCATTTCCCGGCTGACGGGTGCGATCCGGGCGACGCGGGCGGCGGTGATCAGGGACGCGAGCCCGTACTCGCGGGTGAGGCCGTTGCCGCCGAGGGTGTGCACGGCCTGGTCGACGGCCTTCACGCAGGCTTCGGCGGCGGCGTACTTCGCCATGTTGGCGGCTTCGCCCGCGCCGATGTCGTCGCCCTCGTCGTACAGCCTGGCGGCCTTCTGCATCATGAGCCGGGCCAGTTCGAGTTCGATGTGGGCCTGGGCGAGGGGGTGGGCGATGGCCTGGTGGGAGCCGATCGGGTCCTTCCACACCTGCCGGGTCTGCGCGTACTCGACGGCGCGGCCGAGCGCGTACCGCCCCATGCCGAGGGCGAACGCGGCGGTCATGATGCGTTCGGGGTTCAGTCCGGCGAAGAGCTGGAGCAGACCCGCGTCCTCTCCCCCGCTCTCGGCTTCGCCCGAGCGGGAGGTGCCCCCTCCGACGAGGGCGTCGGCGGGCAGCCGGACGTCGTCGAGCACAAGCTCGAACTGCTTCTCCGATGCCTGGAGTTCCATGTCGATCTGCGAGCGCCGGAAGCCGGGGGCGTCGCGCGGGACGATGAAGAGACAGGGCTTGAGCCTCCCCGTCCTGGCGTCCTCGGTGCGGCCGACGATGAGGGTGGCGTCGGCGATGTCGACGCCGGAGACGAAGACCTTTCGCCCGGTGAGCAGCCAGTCCTCGCCGTCGCGGCGGGCGGTGGTGGTGATGCGGTGGGAGTTGGATCCGGCGTCGGGTTCGGTGATGCCGAAGGCCATGGTGAGGGAGCCGTCCGCGAGGCCCGGGAGCCATCGCCGCTTCTGGGTGTCGGTGCCGAAGCGGGCGATGACGGTGCCGCAGATCGCCGGGGAGACCACCATCATCAGCAGCGGACTGCCCGCCGCACCCAATTCCTCAAGGACGATGGAGAGTTCGGCCATGCCGCTGCCGCCACCGCCGTACTCCTCCGGGAGGTTCACCCCGAGGTAGCCGAGCTTGGCCGCTTCGGTCCACAGTTCGCGGGGGTGGGCTCCGTCGCGCACGACGGACGTCATGTAGTCACGCCCGTACCGCTTTCCGAGTGCGGCGACGGCGGCGCGCAGGGCTTGCTGCTCTTCGGTTTCGAGGACGGTACTCATGGGGTCGGTTCCTCCTGTACGACGGCGAGCAGGGCGCCGACCTCCACCTGGAGGCCGGGTGCGGCGTGCAGTGCGGTGAGGGTGCCGGAGGCGGGGGCGAGAATGCGGTGTTCCATCTTCATCGCCTCCAGCCAGATCAGCGGTTGCCCCGCCTCGACCGCCGCGCCCGCCACGAGTCCGTCCGCGAGCCGGACGACGGTGCCGGGCATGGGGGCGAGCAGGGAGCCGGGGTCGGTGCGGTCGGTGGGTTCGGTGAAGCGGGGCAGGGCGGTGAAGGTGTACGAGCCGGTGGCGCCGTCCACGTACACCCGGTCCTGGTGGGCGGAGAGGCGGAAACGGTGGGTGACGCCGTCGTCCGTCTCGACGGTGACGTGGTCGGGGGTGACGGTGAGGATCCGGGCGCCGGGGGCTTCGATCGCGCCGCCGCGGGTGGTGCGGTAGGCGACCTCGTGTTCGGTGCCGTCGGGTTCGCTGCGGTAGCGCCTGGTCTGGGGTTGCGAGGGGACATTGCGCCAAGCTCCGAAGCGGGAGCCCGGGTACGGGGTGGACGCCGCCGGGGGGCGTGGGGGGTTGGCACCGGTGTGTGGCTTCCACGGGGTGCCGGGGGAACCCGGGTACGGGGTGGACGCCGCCGGGAGGCGTGGGGGGGTGGCGCCGGTGTGTGGCTTCCACGGGGTGCCGGGGGAACCCGGGTACGGGGTGGACGCCGCCGGGAGGCGTGGGGGGTTGGCACCGGTGTGTGGCTTCCATGGGGTGCCGGGGGCGCGGTGGCGGGTGGCGTCGGCGGCGGTTGCGGCGAGGGCGGCGAGGCTCCGGTCCGTGGCGTCGTCGGGGGTGGCCGTGAGGGCGTCCAGATGGCGGTCGTAGAAGCCGGTGTCGAGGCGGGCGGCGGTGAAGTCGGGGTGGCGCAGGGACCGTACGAGCAGGTCGCGGTTGGTGACCGGTCCGTGGATGCGGGTGCGTTCCAGGGCGCGGGCGAGGAGCCGTACGGCCTGGGTGCGCGTGGGGGCGTGAGCGATGACCTTGGCGAGCATCGGGTCGTAGTGCACGCCGATGGTGTCGCCGCCGGTGTAACCGGTGTCCAGGCGCAGTCCGGGTTCGTCCGGTACGTCGAGGGTGTGCAGCGGCCCGGTCCGGGGCTGCCAGTCGCGGGCGGGGTCCTCGGCGTAGAGCCGGGCCTCGACGGCGTGCCCGTGCGGAGCGGGGGGCGCGGGGGCCGGGAGGGGTTCGCCTTCGGCGACGGAGAGCTGCAGGGCGACGAGGTCGAGGCCGAAGACGGCTTCGGTGACGGGGTGTTCGACCTGGAGGCGGGTGTTCATCTCCAGGAAGCAGGGGCGCCCGTCGGCGGTGACGAGGAACTCGACGGTGCCCGCGCCGCGGTAGCCGACGGCTCGGGCGGCGGCGGTCGCCGCGTCGTGCAACCGGGTGCGCAGCGCCTCGTCGAGGCCGGGTGCGGGTGCTTCCTCGATGACCTTCTGGTGGCGGCGCTGGAGCGAGCAGTCGCGGGTGCCGAGCGCCCATACGGTGCCGTGCTCGTCGGCCATGATCTGGACCTCGACGTGACGGCCGCGCTCGACGTACGGCTCGGCGAAGATTTCCCCGTCCCCGAAGGCATTCGCCGCCTCGGCCGCGGCAGCCGCCATCTCGCCGGGCAGCGCGCTCAGTTCCCGTACGACCCGCATCCCGCGCCCGCCGCCACCGGCCGCGGCCTTCAGCAGCAGCGGCAGATCGTCCGCGGTCGCCTTCGCCGGGTCGACGGGGGCGAGCAGCGGCACTCCGGCGGCGGCCATCAGCTCCTTGGCGCGGGTCTTGGACGCCATCATCTCGATGGCCTTGGCCGGCGGACCGACCCAGAGGAGGCCGGCGTCCTGCACGGCCCGGGCGAACCCGGCGTTCTCGGAGAGGAACCCGTAGCCGGGGTGCACGGCGTCGGCGCCCGTGGCGAGCGCGGCACGTACGACGAGATCGCCGCGCAGATACGTGTCGGCGGGGACGGTCCCCGGCAGCCGTACGGCCGCGTCCGCTTCCCTGACATGCAGCGCGTCGGCATCGGCGTCGGAGTGCACGGCGACGGTGGCGATGCCCAGGGCGCGGCAGGTCCGGAAGATCCGGCAGGCGATCTCGCCCCGATTGGCGACGAGCAGGGTGCTGATCATGGTCGTCCTCACATCCGGAAGATGCCGAAGCCGCCGCGGGCGCCATCGACCGGGGCGGTGTGGATCGCGGACAGGCAGATCCCGAGGACGGTCCTGGTGTCGCGCGGGTCGATGACCCCGTCGTCGTACAGCCGCCCGGAGAGGAACATCGGCAGCGACTCGGACTCGATCTGCTGCTCCACCATGGCGCGCAGCCCGGCGTCGGCCTCGTCGTCGTAGGGCCGTCCCTTCGCGGCGGCGGAGGCGCGGGCGACGATGGAGAGCACGCCCGCGAGTTGCTGCGGTCCCATGACGGCGGATTTGCTGCCCGGCCAGGCGAAGAGGAAGCGGGGGTCGTAGGCGCGCCCGCACATGCCGTAGTGCCCGGCCCCGTACGAGGCGCCCATCAGGACGGACAGGTGCGGGACCCTGGAGTTGGACACCGCGTTGATCATCATCGCGCCGTGCTTGATGATGCCGCCCTGCTCGTACTCCTTGCCGACCATGTAGCCGGTGGTGTTGTGAAGGAAGAGGAGGGGGATGTCGCGCTGGTTGGCGAGCTGGATGAACTGGGCGGCCTTCTGCGACTCCTCGCTGAACAGGACGCCCTGGGCGTTGGCGAGGATGCCGACGGGGTAGCCGTGCAGTCGGGCCCAGCCGGTGACGAGGCTCGTCCCGTACAGCGGTTTGAACGCGTCGAAGTCCGAGCCGTCGACGAGCCGGGCGATGACCTCGCGTGGGTCGAACGGGACCTTCAGGTCGTCGGGCACGATGCCGAGGAGCTCCTCCTCGTCGTACTTCGGCGGTTCGGCGGGTCCCGGATCGGCGTGTGCCTTGCGCCAGTTGAGCCGGGCGACGATCCGCCGCGCCTGGCGGAGCGCGTCGTGCTCGTCGACGGCGAAATGATCGGCGAGCCCGGAGGTGCGGGCGTGCATGTCGGCGCCGCCGAGGGACTCGTCGTCGCTCTCCTCGCCGGTCGCCATCTTCACGAGCGGCGGTCCGCCGAGGAAGACCTTGGACTGCTCCTTGATCATGACGGTGTGGTCGGACATGCCGGGGACGTACGCCCCGCCGGCGGTCGAGTTCCCGAACACGACCGCCACGGTCGGGATTCCGGCGGCGGAGAGCCGGGTGAGGTCGCGGAAGAGTGCGCCGCCGGGGATGAAGATCTCCTTCTGGGACGGCAGGTCCGCCCCGCCCGACTCGACCAGGCTGATGCAGGGCAGCCGGTTGGCGAAGGCGATCTCGTTGGCGCGCAGGGCCTTCTTCAGGGTCCAGGGGTTGGAGGCGCCACCGCGTACGGTGGGGTCGTTGGCGGTGATCAGGCACTCCACACCCTCGACGACGCCGATGCCGGTCACGAGCGAGGCGCCCACCGCGTACTCGCTGCCCCAGGCGGCGAGCGGCGACAGTTCCAGGAACGGGGTGTCGGGGTCGACGAGCAGCTCGATCCGTTCCCGGGCGAGGAGCTTGCCGCGCCTGCGGTGCCGCTCGATGTACTTCTCGCCGCCGCCCGCGAGGGCCTTGGCATGCTCGGTGTCGAGGTCGGCGAGCTTGGCGAGCATGGCGGTGCGGTTGGCGGCGTATTCGGGGCTCGCGGTGTCGAGCCCGGTGGCCAGGACGGTCATGCGTGCGCCTCCGGTGCGTCGGTGGATTCGAGCAGGCTCACGGGGACGGGGAGGTGCCGGGACCGCAGCCACTCCCCCACCGCCTTGGCCTGCGGATCGAAACGGGCCTGCGCGGCGACGCCTTCGCCGAGGAGGCCGTGGACGACGAAGTTCAGGGCGCGGAGGTTCGTCAGGACGTGCCGCACAACGGTCAACCCGGCGGTCTCCGGGAGCAGTTCCTGGAACCGCTCGACGGTGAGTTCATGCGCGAGCCAGCGCCAGGCGTCGTCGGTTCGGACCCAGACGCCGACGTTGGCGTCCCCGCCCTTGTCGCCGCTGCGGGCGCCCGCGATGCGGCCGAGCGGGGCGAGCCGGGTGATCCCGGTGGGCAGCGGCTCCGGAAGAGCGGGCTCGTCCACGCCCTCGAGTTCCCTCACCTGTACCGGTGTTGCCATGTCCTCCCGCCGCCCGTCCGGCAGTACGGCGACGTGGTCGACCTCTCCCGCCGGTACGTACCTCGCCTCGAACACCCCGTAGGGCGCGCCCTTGCCGGGCGGGGCGGTGACATGGAAGCCCGGGTAGCTGCCGAGGGCCAGTTCGATCGCGGCCCCGGAGACGGTGCGTCCCACCGTCTCCGGGTCCTGGTCGCGGACGACGAGACGGAGCAGGGCGCCGGCGGTCTCCTCGGTGTCGGCGTCGGCCCTGTCGGTCCGGGCCAGCTCCCACCGCACCTCGTCGGGTTCCGTACCGCTCCGGGTGAGTGCCTGCGCGAACTGGTCCTGCACCAGCTGTGCCTTGGCCTCGATGTCGAGTCCGGTGAGCACGAAGACGACCTCGTTGCGCCAGCCGCCGAGCCGGTTGAGCCCGACCTTGAGCGTGGGCGGCGGAGCCTCGCCACGCACTCCGGAGATCCGTACGCGGTCCGGTCCGTCCTGGGTCAGCCGTACGGTGTCGAGCCGGGCGGTCACGTCCGGTCCGGCGTACCGGGCGCCTTGGGTCTCGTACAGCAGTTGGGCGGTGACGGTCCCGGTGTCGACGAAGCCGCCCGTGCCGTCGTGCTTGGTGATGACGGACGTCCCGTCGGCGTGGATCTCGGCGAGCGGGAAGCCGGGCCGGCGGATGTCGTGGCCGCGGAAGAAAGAGTAGTTCCCGCCGGTCGCCTGGGTGCCGCACTCCAGCACATGCCCGGCGACGACGGCACCGGCGAGCGCGTCGTGGTCGTCGGGTTCCCAGCCGAAGTGGGCCGTGGCGGGACCCGTGACGAGGGCGGCGTCGGTGACCCGGCCGGTGACGACGACATCGGCCCCGGCGCGCAGGCAGGCGGCGATGCCCGCGCCCCCGAGGTACGCGTTGGCGGTGAGGAACCCATCGGGGACGGGCAGGCTGTCGCCCTCGACATGCGCGACGCACACCGGCACGCCCACCTTGTCCGCCAACTCCCGGACCGCTTCGGCCAGTCCGGCCGGGTTGAGCCCTCCGGCGTTGGCGACGATCTTCACCCCGCGCTCGTGCGCGAGCCCGAGACCCTCTTCGAGCTGGCGCAGGAAGGTGGTGGCGTACCCGCGGTTCGGGTCCTTGATTCGGCTCCACCCGAGGATGAGCATGGTCAGTTCGGCGAGATAGTCGCCGGTGAGGACGTCGAGGGGGCCGCCGGTGAGCATCTCGCGCATGGCGTCGAAGCGGTCGCCGTAGAAGCCGGAGGCGTTCCCGATCCGCAGCGGCGCGGCGGTCACCGCGCTCCGCCCTTGGGTGCGCGACCGGGACCGGGCGGCCCGGCGAAGGCCTGTGCGATGTCGAGCCACTGGTCGGCGTCGGCGCCGACAGCGCGCACGGCCAGGTCGTCGCGGTGGGCGCGCTGGGTGGCGAGCAGACAGAAGTCGTACAGCGGACCGGTGACGCGCTGCGTGGCACCCTCGGGTCCGTAGGCGATCAACTCTCCGCCGGGCGCGACCAGTTCGACCCGGAACTCTTCGCCGGGCGGCTTGATCCCTCGCGCGAGGAACGCGTAGTCACGGGCCCGCACCCCGATCCGGGCGACATGCCGCAGCCGGGCGGTCGGGGCGCGCACGGCGCCGAGGGCGTCGGCGATGTCCTGTCCGTGCGCCCAGGTCTCCATGAGTCGCGCGGTTGCCATGGACGCGACGCTCATGGGCGGGCCGTACCACGGGATGCGGGCGCCGGGCGGGGCGTCGCGCAGGGCGCGCGCGAGCCGTTCACGCCCGTCGCGCCAGCGCGCGAGCAGCGCGGCCGGCTCCGCGGCAACGATCTCCTCGGCAGCCTGATCGACAAAGCTGTCGGGGGACGCCTGGGCCTTGGCCGCCTCCACCGCGAAGGCGTCCGGATCGGCGACGGCGAGCAGGGCGACCTCGTCGGTCCAGGTCAGATGGGCGATCTGATGGGCGACGGTCCAGCCTGCGGCGGGGGTCGGCCCGGCCCATTGCCCGGCACTCAACTCTCCTACCAACAGGTCGAGTTCGTCACTCTCGCTGCGCAGATCGTCGAGCACGGCTGCGGCGTCGGACACGGTGCGCTCCCCTCGGGGCGTGGCGGTGTGCCGAGGAGCATGTCAGCGGACCAGGAAACAAGCAAGCATGCTTGCATTGTTTGATCCTCTTCATGCACTTAACTCAGTCGGGTGGCCAGGGGCCTGGTAGTCCGGCTCGCCCTTCCGTCCCACCCGGTGCCCAGCCCCCTCTCGCCTGGCCGCGAGGAGGGCCGCTCGCCCCGTGTCACGTCGATCGGCGCGCGAGCGGCCCTCGGAGGGATTGCCGTCTGCTAGCACAAGCAGGGATCGGTGCCCCAACCCAGCCCGAGGATGTCCTTGTCCCTCAGGGCGCCGGCGTACGCCTGGATCTCGTCGACGTCGCCGTGCAGGTACTCGCCCCAACCGTTTGCGGTGTGGGCGCGCCCCACCTGCAACGGGCCGGTGCTGTGCCAGCCGTTGGGAAAGTTCGCGGTCGCCTGCGCGTTGGTGTGCCCGTCGAGGTAGAGCCTGATCTTGTCGGTCGCGTCGTCGTAGACCACGGCCAGCCGGTGACCCTGGCCCTCGCCGCCGTCCGCCGCCTGGATCCGGGACACCACCGTCTCGGCCGCGCCCGCCTCGTCCTTTTCCGGCACGACCAACTGCCAGGCGTGCGTCGACGGCTCGTAACGCACCTTGAAGGCATCGGTGTGCTCACCGGCCTGGGACAACACGGTCATCGGGTGGGCCGGTTCGGAGTCCGCCAGCCGTACGACCACCCCGAGGGTGAAGCTGTCCCCGGTGTCCAGGACCGGCCCGTCGGTGGCGGCGTGTCCGCCCTCGCCATCCAGCCTCAGATGCCCGTCACCGACCAGCGCGGGCGGCACGTAGGGGCAGTCGGGATCGAGCTCAGGGATGCAGGAGCTTTCAGAGGCCCGGTGGATCGTCGCCCCCGGGGCGAGCCGAAGGGGCGCGCCACCTTTCTGCTCGGGGCTGGCGCCGCCCGTAGTGGTTTCCAGTGACCAGCGCCCGAGCAGCTTGGGCGTCCGGCGTGCGAGCTCGGCCGCCTCGTCCGGCACCACGACCCGGTCGTGGACCCGGACGTCACCGATGTCGCCGTGCCAGCGATCGCGGTAGACGGATCCGGTCCGTACGCGGCCGATCTGGAACGCGCCGGTCGCCTCGGCAGGTGCGGCCTCGACCTTGGTGCCGACCTCGTAGCCGTTGACGTACAGCTGGGCTCGGCCGGTCTCGGCGTCGTAGAGCCCCAGCAGATGGGCCCACTCACCGGTTTCCGGAGCGCCGCCCGACACCTGCGCGTCACCGATGGCGAACGACCAGGCGGCACCGGAGCCGCCGCTGCGCAGTCCGAGGGCGAAGCCGGCCCCCCTGCCCGTGTCCTGACTGGCGACCGTCATGGTGCGGTCGGTCTGGGCGGGGCGCACCCAGGCGCTGACGGCAAAGGTCCTGCGGGTGTCGACGGCCGGGGCGCCCGGGGTGAGGAAGCCGTGGCTGCTGCCGTCGAGGCCGGCCGTGGAGTTGACGCGGGTGCCCTCGGGTGCCGGACTGCCGAAGGTCACACCGGTACCGGCGCGGGCGGCGGTGCCGACCTCGGCCGCGGCGGTCGTGGATCCCGCCGCGTCGTCCAGTTTCCAGTGGGCCACGGGGGCGCGGCCGGACTTCACCATGAAGGAGTACGTGGTCGTCCCGCTGCTGCGTCCCGACCGGTCGATCGCACGGACGCTCAGGCGGTCCGGAGCGGGCCTCAGCGGCAGGAAGCGGATGGTGGCGGGCCCGCCCATCTCGTCGGGACGCGCGGTCGCGTACGTGTCACCGAGGAAGTTGTAGCGGTACTCGACGACGTCCGGCGACGGGGATACCATGGTGAAGCTGCCGTAGACGCCGACGCCGTCCTGGAACTGGTCCTCCGGGTAGTCCGGCGAGGTGACGACTGCTTTCGCCGGGCTCTCGTCGTCATACACGAACTGGCAGACCGATCCCTCGGCGTCGGAGCTCCACGCGGAGCTCGCGGTGCCGTCGTTCGCGCGGACGTGCCAGGAGACGACGGTGTTCGCCGGGATGTCCTGCGGCATACGCCAGATCTGCCGGACCCCCGACAGCGTCGCGGGCGTGGTGTACGTGCGGCGCTGCTCGACCCCGGCGGAGTCCGTCCACCAGGCCTCGAAGTCGCCCTTGACCAGGTTGGCCTCGGCAGGCTGGTTGTCCTCCTCCGGGTCGTACAGCACAGCGGTGAGCGTGGGCGGTTCCGCGACGTAGACCTTCTCGTCACCGGCCGCGCACGCCTCGCTGCCCGTCTGCAGATCCTGGACGAGCGGCTGCTTCGGCGGCAGATTGTCCGCCGCGTACGCCGGGCCGGACGCGGACGCCACGACCGCCGCCACACAGCATCCCACCGCCAGCCCTCTGCCACCCAGCCTTCTATTTTCGGACAAGTGTCCCCCCTCTATGTGAACTTGATGCCCATGGATCACACGAGCCACCGGAGGCTAACAGGGGCCGCTGACACCGCCGCAGCGGTTTTCCCGCCGGGATGCCGGGGTCTCAGTCCAGTACCGGCAGCAACCGATGTGCAGTTGACAGACCATCCCCGGCCGGGCCGGGACCCGGCTGCTAGCCTCCGCCGATGACTGACGAACCTCGCACCGCGAGCGTGCGTTTCGACGACAACAGGCTTGTCCTGGAGCGGTATCGGGACGAGAACGGCATCTACTACGCCTTCCCGGACGACGGCCGGACCGCCGCCGGACCATCGGTCGCCCTGTCCCTGACCGAGGCGCTGCACGCCCGGGTCCGTCCGGTCGGCACCGCGGAGAGGGTCCTGCGCGCCTGGTCGCAAGGGTCGCTCACGCAGGGCGCGGCCGCCCTGGACGACCCGACCGCGGCCGCGCCGACCCGGGTCCGCGGCGGGGCGATCGTCATCCGTGACCGGCGGATGCTGCTCATCAGCCTCGACGAGGGCGGCCGGACCCGGTACGAGATAACTGGAGTACGGGCGGGTTCCCTGAGGGGCTGATCCGCGCGTCGTTCCATTTCAGCTGGCAGGAGGGTCGATGGGCTCCTGCATCGGCCTCTCAGGATGTTGGGCCGTTCTCCTGAATTTCAGGACTCTCTGCTGTAATTTCAACGTCCGTGGCAGATCCCGGGACTCGAGTGCTCTCCCTCGTACCGCCTCTCAGCGAACCGTCGACCGCAGAGGCGGAGTTGCTGGGAGGCGAGCCAGGGCTGAGCGATGTGCTGTTGCTGCAGCGCCGGTACGCAGGCGGGGCGGACGAGGAAGACGAGCAGCTGTTCTTCATGGACGCGCTGGTCGAGTACCAGTGGGCGCGAGATGTGGCGGGTCTGGCGTCCTCCACCCTGGACGGGCTGACGAAGCCAGTGATCGAGGTGTGCGACCACTACGGTGTCGTGCCGTGGCGGCTGACGCCCCGCCACGTCGACGGGTACTTCGCCGGAGTCGGCAAACGCCAGGCACCGACGGTGCGATCGAAGCTGAACAGGATCGACCACTTCTTCGCATTCCTGGAGCAACGCTACGCGCACGAGATCTTCCAGCGGTTCGGGGCGGCGGTCGAGTCGCCGGTCGATCCGTTCAACCGACACGCACACCGCGGTGATTTCGGCCTGCGGGTGCCACCGTCGGCCCGGGCGGTCAACGAGTTCTTCGCCCGTTGGCGGCGGGAGCTGGCGCACGCCCGCAAGGAGGCGGTGGCGTGCAGGGACTACGTGATGGCGAAGTTGATCTACATCTCCGGGGTGCGGGCTTCGGAGCTGTGCCAGATGCGCATGAAGGACCTGCACTGGGAGGCCGGCGACTTCGGGCGGTTCGTCGTCCAGGGCAAGGGCGCCCGAGGGTCGGGGCCGCGGCAGCGAGAGGCGTTTCTGTTCGCCGAGGGACGTGAGTTGCTGTGGTGGTACGTGGAGGAAGTCCGCGGGTTGTTCTCGGACGACCCGGAGCACCCTGAGTCGCCGGTGTGGCCTTCTGAGCGCCTGGCGCGAGATCTCGGCGGCATGCCGAACCCCGTCGGCCCGGCGGTGACAACATCGACGCTACGGAAGGCACTGGTGAGAGCCTCGGAGGCCCACCTGGCAGGTCCGGTCGAGCGGATCTTTCCTCATCTGCTTCGGCATGCTTGTGCCACACACCGTTACGAGGCGGGGATGTCGCTGTGGGAGGTGCAGAAGTTGCTCGGCCATGACTGGACGACGACCACGGTTCGGTACATTTTGTCAGCTCAGAGCGATCCAGAGATGGCCAGCCGACGTTCGTCGGCGCGGGCCGCACAGCGACTGCGCGTGGACACGGGGGGGTCTGTCGTGAAGTGGAACCTGCGGTGGGCGGCGGCCAACCGAGGCATCTGGAGGCCCAGTGACCTGATGCCCGTGTTCAAAGAAGTCGGTTTCACTCCGTCGATGTCGAAGGTGTCCGCGCTCTGGTCGGGCACACCGGTAACGGTGCGGTTGGACGACCTGGACCTGATCTGCGCTGCTCTTCAGTGCACGGTCGCGGACCTGCTCGTCGCCGAACCTGTAGCCGGGAAGACGCCGGTGGCCCAGGACGAGGGACTCGCGACGGCCGCAGGTGAGTCGCCCAGGCCAGTGCCGCGCCGGTCCACCGGGGCGGGGCGGCCCCGGTCACTCCCACCGAACTGAGGTGGCCCCAAGACGAAAGCGCCCCAAGCGCCTGCCCTCGCTGGGGCAGTGCGCCGGCTGCCTCGGCTGGGGGCTGCGGGTCCAGTCACCGTTCTGCTCCCCCTGCCACCAGTGGCGCTCCAAACGGAACCATCCGGAGGGCGAGTGCAGACGGTGTAAGCGGCTGTGGCGCATCAACGATGAAGGCTTCTGCCGGGCGTGTGTCGTAGCTGTCACCGAGTACGACGCGGCCTGGTACTTCGAACCCGCAAGGGCCGCAGAGCAGCCGGCATGGACCCAGCTCGCGTTCTGTCTGCCCGCTTCCGTCCGTCGGCCTGCCTTGCCCACCGGTACCTACCGCCTGCAGACTGACGGCCGCTACCACGCACCTGGCTGGGCACGCGCTCAGCGCCCCACCCTCGTCGGGGACGATGAGCGGATCTGCCCGCCGGCAGTGCGTGGACAGGTGGCCCTGTTCCCTGCGCCGTACCGGCTGCTGGAGCGCCACGCCGTCGCGATTCGCAGCCGATTCCAAGACGATCTGATCCGACTCAAACCGCTGGTCGGTCAAGTGCAGGCCGAGCACTGCCTGGGGCGTGCCTGGCGCGTCAGTGCCGTGAACATGTTGGCCCTTGCGCTGGCGGCGCGCGATGCCGCCGGTCAGGGCGTGGTTGACGCCGCGATCCTTGACGCCCTGCCTCACCGGCCCGTCGGAGTCACCCGGGTCCTGAACAAAGTCGGCTGGCTTGCCCCCGGCCTAGACCGCGAGGTGGTCCTGCTGCCGCACGCCCAGCGGGCCCGCCCCCAATCTGAGCCACGAAGTTGCGATCACTGCCTTTCGTGGGGCCGAAACCAGATATGCGATGCCTGTAGAAACTGGCGTCGTGTATACGCTGACCAGCAAGGATGTTGCGGTCGGTGTGGCGCCGGGCCGCTTCCCCTGCGGAACGGTCGATGCCGCGACTGCACTCGACAGCGCCTTCGCCTGGGTCCTGACACCGACGCCTCTACCTGGCGACAACTACGTTTTGCCGGACCGTCCCTGGCGAACGGCAGCGCGGCCCGTCGCGAGCACCTCGCGGATCGCCCGCAGCTCAGTTCGCCAGCCGTACTTGAAGGTCAGGCGACCCTCTTTGAGGTCGAGCGGGACTGGCGCCCGCTGGCCGGAGCCCTGCTGCCGGCCCCGCTACCGCCGGTGAAGGCCCTGCTGTCGGACTTCGCCCGATACACCACCGAGAACCGCTGGCACCAGAAGGTCCACGAGCCGATGGCTCGGGTACTGCGAGTGGCCGCCACTTGGCTGGGCGCCGACACCGTCTTTCGCGAGGATGAGCTCCGGGCGCTGCACCGCGTGGCCGGCGGCAAGGGTCGTATTCGCGGGCTTCTCGCCTTCCTGGACCAACGCGAACAGCTCGTCACCTCGCCGCCGCGGCGCAACCGCCACGAGGCTTTCGTCCAGCGCACCATCGCTGCCTTTCCTCCACGAATCAGCGACGAACTCGGCACGTGGGTCGGGGTCTTGCGTGGCGCCAGCAGGTCCCACCACCGCGTCACCGACTACGCCACTATGCGCCGCTACCTCGTCTACCTGGCCGCGCCACTCGCTGACTGGACCACCCGCTACACCACCTTGCGTCAGGTGACGGAGGCTGACGTCACGGCCGCTGTCACCGCGGTCAAAGGCCCACGCGCCCACGAGCGCGCTGTGGCGATCCGGTCGCTCTTTCGAGCCCTGAAACACGCCAAGCTCGTCTTCGCCGACCCCACCCGTGGCCTCCGCATCACCCGTCAGGAACTGCTGCCCACAACCCTGGCCCCCGACCGGCTGGCCGGGCTCTTGGAGACCAGCTCCAACCCGGCTACCCGTCTGGTTCTCGCCCTGGTCGCCCTCCACGCAACCAGCGGCACCGACCTGCGCAACCTCGACCTCTCCGACGTGCTGCTCACCCGACGGCAACTTCTGATCCGCCGCCTCCACGGCCGTCACGTCGTCCACCTCGACGACACCACAGATGCCCTACTGCATGCCTGGCTCCGCTACCGCCATCAGCGTTGGCCACGCACCGTCAACGCGCACCTCCTGGTCACTCAACAGACCGCCAGCGCGACCGATCCTGTCTCCGCTGACTACGTCTACAGGCGCTTCGGTCCCGCCGGTCTGACTCTGCGCGCAGTTCGCGCCGACAGAATCCTGGACGAGGCCCGCGAGACCGAAGATCCCGTCCACCTCGTCCGTGTCTTCGGAATCTCCATCACCACTGCCATGAAGTACATCCACGCTGCCCACCCCCACCGCCTCGGCCCTGTTCCTCACTGAGGCAGACGGCCGCCCCCGGGAAGCACGTGCCCCCAAATAGCGTCACTCCAGGGCGCTGACCTGCCTTCACGATGGCGGCAGCTCAGTGTTGAGTCTGTCGGCAGGAACTCGCTCGATGCGGGTCCAGCCCCGCCAGCCTCGCTCCTCCAGGATCGCCAACAGCGACGCGGCGTGCGGTGAGGACTCGACCATGGTTGAGTCCAGCAGGTCGACAAACTGATCGTCGATGCCGTCATCGGCACCCACCTCGCCGACCTCCACAGCGCGAACCATCAAGCGCTCCATGATGTCGGCGACCTCGACTACCCGCGGATCGTCGGCCGGCCAGTCGAGTGCCCCGCTGAGAAGGCTGTAAAGCTTCACCATGTCGGGGTCGTCCAGCTCCTCGTGCTTCTTGGCGATCACGGCGTCGATCGAGTCCGGCACCTGCGCGGCGATCATGATCCAGGCGTCCCGCTCCATCTCGATGTAGCGCTCCTCGACTCCGAGACCGCGCAGCCGGTCGAGGTAGTCCACAACACTCTGCGGAAGCGCCAGGTGCTCTCCGGCGGCGAGCCTGGCGAGTCGGCTGCGAGTGTCCTGCAGCCGCCGGATCTCGGCACGCAGGGCCTTGTCGATCTCCTGGACGCCGCCAGTGAACTCCTCCGGGCCGGCGTCGAGGAGTTCCTGAACCCGAGCCAGCGGCACGCCGGCGTCTGCGAGGGTGCGGATCCGGATCAGTCGCACGACCGCGGCAGCGTCGTAGGTCCGGTATCCGGACCGGTCGCGCTCGGGCTCCGGCAGCAACCCGATCCGGTGGTAGTGACGTACCGCCCGCACCGTCACCCCGGCGTACGCCGCAAGCTGGCTGATGGTGAGCATGGGTCTCAGCCTGCCTCAGGCGATCTTCCGGCGATAGGCGGCCATCGCGAAGAGGTACGCCACGACGAGGATGCCGACGCACCACGCGAGGGCGGTCCAGATGTCGTCCCCGACCGGCTGCTGGGCGAACAGGTTGCGGATCGTGTTGACGATCGACGTCACCGGCTGATGTTCGGCGAACCAGCGCACCGGGCCGGGCATCGTCTTTGTGGGCACGAACGCCGAACTGACGAACGGCAGGAAGATGAGAGGGTAGGCGAAGGCGCCAGCGCCCTCGACCGACGACGCAGAAAGCCCGGGGATCACGGCGAGCCAGGTCAGCGCCAGGGTGAACAGGAGCAGGATGCCGGTGATCGCGAGCCATGCCGACACTCCTGCCCCTGAGCGGAAGCCCATGAGCGCAGCGACCCCCACGACGAGCACGAGCGCGATCAGGTTGGCGACCAAAGAGGTGACGACGTGGGCCCACAGCACACCCGACCGCGCGATCGGCATGGACTGGAATCGTTCGAAGATCCCGCTCTTCACATCGGTGAACAGCCGGTACGCGGTGTAGGAGATGCCTGAGGCGATGGTCATGAGCAGGATGCCGGGCAGCATGTAGTTCACGTACGGAACCGACCCGGTGTCGATGGCGCCGCCGAACACATAGACGAACATCAACATCATGGCGACCGGCGTGATGGCGGTCGTGATGATGGTGTCCATGCTGCGTGTGACGTGGCGCAGGGTCCGCCCCGTGAGCGCGGCAGTGTCGTTGAAGAAGTACGTGGTCATCCTCGTCCCCCAGTTGTCGTGCCAGTGACGTCGCTCTTGTCGTTGCCGCCGATAACTGCGAGGAAGATCTCCTCGAGAGTCGGCTGCTTCTCGACGTACTCGACCTTGGCGGGTGGGAAGAGCTGCTTGAGCTCGGTGAGGGTGCCGTTGACGATGATCCGCCCCTGGTGGAGGATCGCGATCCGATCGGCCAGCTGCTCGGCCTCGTCCAGATACTGCGTGGTGAGCAGCACCGTCGTTCCGTGGCCGGCGAGCTCCTTGACCGCGTCCCACACCTCGATGCGCGCCTCGGGGTCAAGACCGGCCGTCGGCTCGTCCAGGAAAATCACCGGCGAATTCCCGATGAGGCTCATCGCGATGTCCAGTCGGCGGCGCATCCCACCCGAATACGTGGACACTCGCCGCGCGCCCGCCTCGCTCAGCGAGAAACGCCTCAGCAGGTCATCCGCGGTCGCGCCGGGGTCCTTGATGTGGCGCAGCCTGGCGACCAAGGCGAGGTTCTCCCGACCGCTGAGGATCTCGTCTACGGCCGCGAACTGTCCGGTGAGACTGATGGACTCCCGCACGTTCGCCGCTTGCGTGGCGACGTCGAAGCCATTGACGCTCGCCACCCCCTCGTCGGCCTTCAGGAGCGTGGCGAGGATCCTCACGGTCGTGGTCTTGCCCGCCCCGTTGGAACCGAGCAGGGCGAAGATGCTGCCCGGCACCACGTCGAAGTCCACACCGCGCAGCACTTCGAGCTTCCCGTACGACTTCTTGAGACCTTGCACGCGAATCGCCGGACCGGCGATCGATTGGGCTGTCATGGTCATCTGCCTCCTTCGCGGAGCTGTTCCAGGCGACTGCGCGGAAGCTCCTCCCGGAAGGATGGAGGGTTGACCCAGCGTCAAGGTCAAGCCCGTTCCGCTCACGGCACTCAGATCGCCGACCGGCCGGACACACCGCAGCGATGACGGGCCGCTCGTGCCGAGCTCGTTCGGCCGCGAACCCGCCATACTCATAGCTGTCGGTGAACCACTCACGCGTCGGTTCCTGCGACTCACCGGCCAGAAATCGACGAACACGCCTGCTTCCCCGGGCGGCGGTGTCGAGGCAGGTGAGACGCCGGAGACGGCGGCGGTCCGTGAGCTCCGGGAGGAGACCGGCCTGCACGGGACGGTCGTGCGCGAGGTGGCCCGGATCTGGCGGCGCGGCACGCGGGGCCACTACTTCACGATGGAGGCCGAGGGCGAGGTGGGCGCACCGGAGACCCTGGACAACTACGGCGGCTTCCCCGTCTGGGTTCCGGTCCCCGAGCTGCCCACCACCCCGCTGTGGCCCCGTCGGCTGTCCTGGCGGATCGCCCACTGGCACACCTTCGGCTGGCCAGCGCCTCCGGCGGAACTCGCCGACTCGGTGGGGGATCTGGATGCGGCCTGCGCGTGGTGAGGGTGCGGACCGCGGGGCCTGACGAGAGCTCCCGCACGGGGGCCCGGGCGGCGGCTCACCGCGCAAAGGTCCCTAAGGAGTGTCCGGCCTCGCGCGGCGGGCGCCGCCGACCTGGCTGCGGATCGCTCCCATGCTCGCCCCGATGACCAGGGCGATGGCGAGCGCGTCGGTGGCGGTCAGCGCCTGGTCGAGGATCAGGAAGCCGGCCGTCGCCGCGATGGCCGGTTCCAGACTCATCAGGACCGCGAACGTCGCCGCGGGCAGTCGGCGCAGCGCCATCAGTTCCAGTGTGTACGGCAGCACCGAGCTCATCAGGGCCACCGCCGCACCCATCGCGAGCGTCGACGGGACCGCGAGCTTCGCGCCCGACTCCAGGATGCCCAGCGGGAGCGACAGGACCGCGGCGACCGCCATCGCCAGGGCCAGTCCGTCGGCCTGCGGGAAGCGGCGGCCGGTGCGGGCGCTGAAGACGATGTACGTCGCCCACATCGCCCCGGCGCCGAGGGCGAAGCCCGCGCCGACCGGGTCCAGGCGGTCGAAGCCGCCACCACCCAGCAGGAACACCCCGCCCAGCGCGAGCCCCGCCCAGACGAGATTGATCAGCCGGCGGGAGGCGGCGACCGAGAGCGCGAGGGGGCCGAGGACCTCCAGGGTGACGGCCGCGCCCAGCGGGATGCGGTCGAGCGCTTGGTAGAAGAGGATGTTCATGGCGCCCATCGCGACGCCGAACGCGACCACCGTCCCCCAGTCGGCCCGTGAGTGGCCGCGCCACTTCGGGCGGCAGACCATCAGCAGGACGGCCGCGGCGACGGCCAGCCGGATCGTGACCACGCCGAGCGCGCCCGCCCGCGGCATCAGCAGCGCCGCGACCGCGGAGCCGAACTGGACGGAGAGTCCGCCGGCGACCACCAGCGCCACCGGAGCGAGCGCCGCCCTGCGGCCGCCCGGTCGCGCGGGGCCCGCCCCGTCGAGAGCGGACACCGCCTCCGGTACGGCGACGGCTGCTGCGGCCGGCTCCACGGCACTGCGCTGGTCATTCACGGGCGGCCTTCATCCTCGAATAGTTCACTGTGTTGCACTTGATAAGTGAAGATACTGCACTTTTGCGGTGCGGCTCGTTTCTTCACCGTAGAGACGTCCGCGCGGCGCGTGAAATGCCGATTGCGCTCCCGTTATGCTCCACACGCATGAGCACAGGACCGGGCCCGGGTCGCACCGTCGAGCTGCGTCACCTGCGGGCCTTCCTCGCCGTCGCCGAAGCGGGCAACGTCACACGCGCCGCCGCCGCGCTCCGGCTCACCCAGCCCGCCGTCTCCCGCACCCTGGCCGCCCTGGAGCAGCACCTCGGCGTCCGGCTCGTCGACCGCTCCACCCACCACCTCTCCCTCACCGCCGAGGGCGTCGTCTTCCGCGACAAGGCCGCCGCGGCGGTTGCCGCCTTCGACGAGGCCGTCGACCCCGGCGGTCTGCGCCGCTGGCCGTTGCGGCTCGGACACGCCTGGGCGGCGCTGGGCCCGTACACCACGCCGCTGCTCCGCAGCTGGCAGCAGCGGCACCCGGAGACGCCGCTCGAACTGCTGCGGATCGACGACCGCACCGCCGGGCTCACCCGCGGCGAGGTCGACGCGGCGCTGCTGCGCGGCCCCGTCGACGCGCCGGGGCTCGTCACCGAGGTGCTGCTCAGCGAGGACCGGGTGGCGGCGGTGACCGCGGACGGGCCGCTCGCCGCGCACGCCACACTCCGTCTCGCCGATCTCGCGGGCGGCCCGATCGTCCTCAACACCGTCTCCGGCACCACCACCGTCGACCTGTGGCCACGTGGAGCGCGGCCCGCCGCCACCGTCACCGTCGCCAACACCGACGACTGGCTGACCGCCATCGCGGCCGGGCGCGGCTCCGGGGTGTCGGCCGCCTCCACCGCCGACACGCATCCGCACGCGGGGGTCGCCTACCGCCCGCTCGTCGACGCCCCACCCGTCCCGCTGCTTCTCGCCCGGCGCGACGCCCCCGGCCACCCGGCGCTGCCCGAACTCGCCACGCTGGCCCACGAGATCATCGGGCAGAACACCGCCCCGTGAGGGAATGCCCGGGGCGGCGGGCGCGCAGGCGTCCGCCGCCCCGGGCAGTGGGCCGACGCCCGCTCGCCTGAGGGCCCCGGCGGACCGCTTGCGTCAGTTGCCGTCGGGCGAGGTATCGGCGCCGTCCAGTCCCTCCGCCAGCAGCTCCGCCAGGTGCCTCGCCCGCACACCCGCCAGCTGTGCCAGCTGGGTCCGGCACGAGAAACCGTCCGCCAGGATGTCCGTGCCGGGCTCCGCGCCCCGTACCGACGGCAGCAGCTGCTCCTCCGCGCACGCCACCGACACATCCCAGTGGCCCCGCTCGAAACCGAAGTTCCCCGCAAGACCGCAGCACCCTCCGCTCAACTCGCCCGCCAGTCCTGCTCGTTCGCGCAGCCTGCGTTCGGCCGCGTCACCGAGGACCGCGTGCTGGTGGCAGTGGGTCTGGCCCGCGACCCGGCGGTCCAGGCGCGGCGGCCGCCAGTCGGGGGCGTACTCCTCCAGGTACTGCGCCAACGTCCGAACCGAACCGGCGAGTTCGGCGGCGCGGGGGTCGTCGGGAAGAAGCTCCGGCAGGTCTGTACGGA
This sequence comes from Streptomyces sp. NPDC051020, assembly GCF_040683105.1. NCBI lineage: Bacteria > Bacillati > Actinomycetota > Actinomycetes > Kitasatosporales > Streptomycetaceae > Streptomyces > Streptomyces sp. NPDC051020. Next base: position 74,437 of record NZ_JBFBCG010000008.1, read on the forward strand.
GGGTGGCGGCGCAGCTCGGTTCGAGGACGACGAGCGGGCCACCGAGGAAGAACCCCATCCGGTCCAGGGTGCGGCGCATGACCGCGCGGGCCTTGTCCAGCTGGCCCGTCGACACGTAGGTGAGTCCGCAGCACACGCTCCGTTCCGGGTACAGGGCTGTCCGGCCCGCCGCCTCCAGGACCCGGACGGCCGCCTTCCCGACTTCCGGGGAGAGGTGGTTGGTGAAGGTGTCCGGCCAGACGGCCACCACCTGATCGCTCGACAGGATCACCGTCCCGCGGCCCCCGCGCTTTCGGGCCCACCGGGTGAACGTCTCCCCCGCCAGCACCGGAATCGTCCGCTCCGCGGTGATGCCCGCCAGCCGCTTCGCCAGTGCGGCGAACGGGCGGATCCGGGCGAGTGCGTTCAGCACGGGCGCGATCGGGGCCACGAGCCGCAGCCACTGCGGCAGCCGGCCCATCACGTAGTGGGCGGCGGGGCGCAGCCGCCCCCGGTAGTGGTGGTGCAGGAACTCCGCCTTATAAGTGGCCATGTCCACGCCGACCGGGCAGTCGCTGCGGCACCCCTTGCAGGACAGGCAGAGGTCGAGCGCGTCCCGCACCTCCTCCGACCGCCAGCCGTCCGTGATCACCTCGCCGGCGAGCATCTCGTGCAGCAGGCGGGCCCGGCCGCGGGTGGAGTGGGCCTCCTCGCCGGTCGCCCGGAAGGACGGACACATCACGTCCGCGCCCGCCGGCTGCGCCGTACGGCATTTCGCGACGCCGACACATCGTCGTACGGCCGCCGTGAAGTCGCCGCCGTCGTGCGGGTAGCCGAAGGTGACGTCCACGGGGCGTGTCGGCAGGACGTCGAAGCGGATGTTCTCGTCGAGGCGGGCGGGGCGGGCGAGGATGCCGGGGTTCATGCCGCCGTCCGGATCCCAGAGGTCCTTGAACCGGCCGAAGAGCGCGACGAGTTCGTCCCCGTACATCCGGGGCAGCAACTCGGCCCGCGCCTGCCCGTCGCCGTGTTCCCCGCTCAGCGAGCCGCCGTGCGCGACGACGAGCGCGGCGAGTTCCTCGGAGAAGCGGCGGAAGCGGGCCACACCGTCGCCGCTCAGCAGGTCGAAGTCGATCCGCACGTGAATGCAGCCGTCGCCGAAGTGCCCGTACGGCGTGCCGCGCAGCCCGTGTGCGGTGAGCAGGGCGCGGAAGTCGCGCAGGTACGGGCCGAGGCGGGCGGGCGGCACGGCGCAGTCCTCCCAGCCGGGCCAGGCCTCACTGCCATCGGGCATCCGGGTAGCGGTGCCGGCCGCGTCCTCCCGGATGCGCCACAGGACCCGCTGTCCGGCCGGGTCGGTGACCACGGTCGCGTCCACCGCGTCGGCCGCCCGCAGGATCCGTTCGGCGTGCGCCCGCGCCTCGGCCGGGGTGTCCCCGCCCGTCTCGACGAAGAGCCAGGCTCCGCCGCGCGGCAGCCCGGCCGGTTCCCGTACGAGATCGGCGGCCATGCCCTCGACCGTCAGGGGGCGATACGGAAGGAGGCCCGGAGCCGCTTCGGCGGCCGCGGACTCGTCGGCGTATCCGAGTACGGCGAGGGCGCGGCATCCGGGCGCCTCGACCAGCCGTACGGTCGCCTCCGTCACCACGCCGAGCGTGCCTTCACTGCCGCAGAAGGCCCGGGCCAGGTCCGGGCCGCGCTCGGGGAGCAGGGCGTCGAGGGCGTATCCGGAGATGCGGCGCGGGAGTTCGGGGAAGCCGGTGCGCAGGAGCGCAAGGTGGGAGCCGACCAGTTCGCGCAGGCCGACGGGGGCGCCGTCCCACCTCCCCCGGTCGAGCCGGAGCGTGTCGCCGCCGTAGCGGGCGACGGTCAGTGCGTGGACGTTGTCGGCGGTGGTGCCCCAGGCCACCGAGTGGGAGCCGCAGGCGTTGTTGCCGATCATCCCGCCGAGCGTGCACCGGCTGTGCGTGGAGGGGTCGGGGCCGAAGGTGAGACCGTGGGGTGCGGCGGCGGCGCGCAGGTCGTCCAGGACCACGCCCGGCTGGACGACGGCCGTCCGGGACGCGGCGTCCAATTCGACGATCTTCCCCAGGTGGCGGGTGAGGTCGAGGACCACACCGGTCCCGGTGGCCTGCCCGGCGATGGAGGTGCCGCCGCCCCGCGGCACGACGGGCACCGCGTGCGCACGGCAGACGGCGAGCGCGGCGACGACGTCGTCGGCGTCGCGCGGGGTGACGACGCCGAGCGGCACCCGGCGGTAGTTGGAGGCGTCCATCGTCGTCAGCGCCCGCGCGGTGGTGCCGAACTCCACCTCTCCGCGCACGGCGCTGCCGAGGGCCCGTACAAGAGCGGTCCGGTCCTGTCGTTCAGCCATGGTCCCAGCATGCCGCTGGTCGGGGCAGTGGGCCCGTCGCCCCCTCGCGTTTCCCCCGAATACGTCAATCCGTCGGAATACGTCGGATGCGTAGTCACATACGTGACAGAGAAGACCACAAGGTCTTCCCAAACAGATCGTCAATTCTCATATAGTGGCGACGACTTGATTAGGAATTATCAACTCCGGTTGACCTCTTTCGCCCCCTGCCGTACTGAAGTGTCCGGATCCGCCCCCCCGTCCGTAGCCGTCCGCCCCCGAGGACTCCGCTTGCGCCCCACATCCCGGCCGACCGCACTGGCCCTGCTGGTCTCGGCGGCCGTCACCGGTTCCTGCTGTCTGTGGGCGGTCCTCGCCGCTCCCGCTTCGGTCAGAACCCCGCTGTCCTGGGGGGCGGGCGCAGCCGCCCTGCTGCTGTCCGTCGCCGTGGCGACCGCCGTCCACGCCCGGGCCACCACGCGCCTGCTGCGCGCGCACAACGCCGCCGAGGCCCAGCGGTTCACCGCCGAGACGTCGCGGCTGGTGTCGACGTCCGCGGCCGACGCCCAGCGGTTCACCGCGGAGACGGCCAGGATCAAGGCCGCGGCAGCGGCCGAGAGCGCCCGGATCACCGAGCTGGCCGCCGCGGAGACCGCCCGGCTGGAGGACGAGGTCAAGCTGCTGGAGGACCGGCTGCGCGACGAGGTCGAGCGGCTGGGCGCGCGCGTGGCCCGCAGCGAGACCGAGCGCTCCGCCGCGATCGCCGCCTGCGCCAACGCCGCCGGACGGATGCAGGCGCTCGCCACCAGCATGCTCGCCGACCTGCGCGAGATGGAGCACCGGCATTCCGCCGAGGACATCCTCGGCGATCTGCTGCACCTGGACCACCGCACCGCCCAGGCGGGCCGGCTGGCCGACTCCATCGCCGTGCTGACCGGCGCCCGCTCCGGGCGGCGCTGGGCGAAGCCGATCGTGATGGAGTCCATCCTGCGCGGCGCGATGGGCCGGATCAGCGGCTATCAGCGGGTACGTCTCCACTCGACCAGCGACGTCGCGATCGCCGGTCACGCAGCCGAGGGCGTCATGCACGCGCTCGCCGAACTCCTCGACAACGCCGCCAACTTCTCGCCGCCCACCGCGGAAGTCCATGTGTACGTGGAGGAGGTGCCGGCCGGCATCGTCCTCACCGTCGAGGACAGCGGTCTGGTGATGAGCGATGTGCAGCTGCGGCGCGCCGAGCGTGCGGTGTCCGCCGACAACCAGGACCTGGCCGGTCTGTCCGGCACCCGCCTCGGTCTCGCCGTCGTGGGCCGGCTGGCCCGTAAGCACGGCCTGACGGTGTCGTTCCGGCCGTCCGCGCGCGGCGGCACGGGCGCCCTGATGATGCTCCCGCAGGAACTGATCACCCGGACACCGGTGACCGCCCTGGCGCCCGCCCCGGTCGCGGAGCCGGCCGCGGAACCGGAGCCCGTCCACACCCCCGCCCCGGCCGCCCGGCCCGCCCCCGCGAACGCGGAGACCGGCTCCGGCTCCGCGTCCGAGACCACCGGCAGCCTCCCCCGGTTCGGCGAGAGCGGCCTCCCCAAGCGCACCCGGGGCCGTACCCTCGCCGCCGCCGAATCCCGTAACAACGCGGGCGGCGCCACCCCCGGTGCCGCCGCGACTTCCCGGCCCCGTACTTCCGACCCCAAGGAACAGGCAGCCCGCTTCAGCAGCTTCCGCCAGGCAGTACGGCCCAATCCCCCGCACCCGGAAGGCAACACCCGATGACCGCGACCACCGACGAGAAACTCAACTGGCTGCTGGAGGGGCTCCTGGAGCGCACCCCCGGCGCCCGGCACGCCCTCGTCCTGTCCAGGGACGGCCTCAAGCTCTGCCGTACCCCCGAGCTCTCCGTCGATCAGGCCGACCAGCTGGCCGCGATCTCGGCCGGCATCCAGAGCCTGTCGCACGGCGCCTCCGTCGAGTTCGGTGACGGCACCGGCGGCGTACGGTCCGCGATGGCCGAGTTCTACGGCGGCGTGCTGTTCATCGTCGAGGCGGGCGCGGGAGCCCATCTCGCGGTCGTCGCCTCGGAGGACTCCGACGTCGGCCTCATCGGCCACAACATGACCGAGCTCATCGAGCAGCTCGGCGAACACCTCAGCGCCCCGCCGCGCTCCTCCGCGACCTCCGAAGCCGCCGACGCGACCGCAGCCGTATGACCCGCCCCCGTCCCGGCCGGGACGACGACCCGGACCGGCTGTACACCCTCACCGGTGGCCGCAGCCGGTCCGATTCGGACGTGTTCGACCTGGTGACGCTGGTGGTCTCCGAATGCGAGCCGGCCCCCGGCATGCAGTCGGAGCACGTCACGATCCTGCGGATGTGCCAGAGCCCCACCGCGGTCGTCGAGATCGCGGCAGGCCTCAGGCTGCCCGTCAGCATCGTCCGGATCTTGCTGTCCGATCTGCTGGACACCGGCCGGATCAGCGCCCGTCACCCCCGTACCGCCCGTGTCGCGGACCGGCTCCCCGACCCCGACATCCTGGAACAGGTGCTCGTTGGACTCCGCAACCTCTGACCGTGCCGCCCTGCAGGCGACGGCCGACAACGGACTGAAGATCGTCGTCGTCGGCGGCTTCGGGGTCGGCAAGACCACCATGGTCCGCTCCGTCAGCGAGATCCGTCCGCTGAACACGGAAGAGACCATGACCCGCGCGGGCGAAGCCGTCGACCACCTGGACGGTGTGCAGTCGAAGACGTCCACGACCGTCGCCTTCGACTTCGGCCGGATCTCCCTCGACGAACGCTCGGTGCTGTACCTCTTCGGCGCACCAGGTCAGGAACGCTTCTGGTTCCTGTGGGACCGGCTGTTCTCGGGCACGCTCGGCGCCGTCGTCCTCGTCGACACCCGACGGCTCGCCGACTCCTGGTACGCGATCGACCGCCTGGAGCACCACGGCACGCCGTTCATCGTGGCGTGCAACGACTTCGGCGGCCCGCTCCACACCGAACAGCAGATCCGTGAGGCGCTCGACCTCTCGGACGACGTGCCCCTGGTGGAGTGCGACGCCCGGGACCGCTCGTCCAGCAAGTACGTACTGATCACGCTGGTCGAGCACCTTCATGCCCTCGCCGTCGGCACCGCATCCGCCCTTGGAGGCCAGAGATGACCCGTATCCCCCTCGACCCCTTCGTCGCCGATCTCGACGGCGAGAGCGCCCGGCTGCGCGCGGCGGGTCCCCTCGCCGAGGTGGAGCTGCCGGGCGGGGTGCACTGCTACGCGGTCACCCACCACGCCGAGGCACGCCAACTGCTCACCGACAGCCGGATCGTGAAGGACATCAACGTCTGGGGCGCCTGGCAGCGCGGCGAGATTCCCATGGACTGGCCACTGATCGGCCTCGCCAACCCGGGCCGCTCCATGCTCACCGTCGACGGCGAGGACCACCGCCGGCTGCGCACGCTGGTCGCGCAGGCGCTGACCGTGAAGCGGGTGGAACGGCTGCGGGCCGGTATCGAGGCGCTGACCACGGCGAGCCTGGACCGGCTGGCGGCGCTGCCCCGGGGCGGGCAGGTCGACCTGAAGGCCGAGTTCGCGTACCCGCTGCCGATGAACGTGATCAGCGAGCTGATGGGTGTGGACGGCGCCGACCACCCGCGGCTGAAAGAGCTGTTCGAGAAGTTCTTCTCGACGCAGACGCCGCCGGAGGAGGTCCCGCAGATGATGGCGGACCTCGGCACGCTCTTCACGAGGATCGTCGACTCCAAGCGGGAGAACCCGGGCGACGACCTGACGAGCGCCCTGATCGCGGCCTCCGAGGGCGGCGACCACCTCACCGACGAGGAGATCGTCAACACCCTTCAGCTGATCATCGCGGCGGGCCACGAGACCACGATCAGCCTGATCGTGAACGCGGTCGTCGCGCTCCAGACCCACCCGGAGCAGCGCAAGCAGGTGCTGAGCGGGGAGGTGCCGTGGGAGAACGTGATCGAGGAGACCCTGCGCTGGAACACGCCCACCTCGCACGTGCTGATCCGGTTCGCCACGGAGGACGTCGAGGTCGGTGACAAGGTGCTGCCGAAGGGCGAGGCGCTGATCGTCTCCTTCGGCGCGCTGGGCCGCGACGAGGCGCAGTACGGGCCGACCGCCGGTGACTTCGACATCACCCGCTCCCCCAACCGCCACATCGCCTTCGGCCACGGCCCGCACGTGTGCCCGGGCGCTGCGCTGTCCCGGCTGGAGGCGGGGGTGGCGCTGCCTGCGCTGTACGAGCGGTTCCCGGAGCTGGAGCTCGCCGTCCCGGCGTCCGAGCTGCGGAACAAGCCGATCGTCACCCAGAACGACCTGTACGACCTGCCGGTCGAACTGGGCTGACCTCGCCATCCGGAGAGGTCCACACGCCGGAGCGGGTGTCTCATCCGACGGACACGGCGCTCGGTCGTGCCCGTGAGGCACTACGCTCCGGTTCGTGGCCGATATCCAGATTCCCGCTGACATCAAGCCCTCCGACGGACGCTTCGGCGCCGGTCCTTCCAAGGTGCGGACGGAGGCGCTCGAAGCGCTGGCCGCCACCGGAACGTCTCTTCTCGGTACGTCCCACCGCCAGGCCCCGGTCAAGAACCTGGTCGGCTCGGTGCGTCAGGGTGTACGCGACCTCTTCTCCCTCCCCGAGGGATACGAGGTGATCCTGGGCAACGGCGGCTCCACCGCCTTCTGGGACATCGCGACGCACGGTCTCATCGAGACGAAGTCCCAGCACCTCACCTTCGGTGAGTTCTCGTCGAAGTTCGCGAAGGCCGCCAAGCTCGCCCCGTGGCTGGCCGACCCGACCGTGATCGCCTCCGACCCGGGCACCCACCCGGACCCGCAGGCCGAGGCGGGCGTGGACGTCTACGCGTTCACCCACAACGAGACCTCGACGGGTGTCGCCGCGCCGGTCAAGCGCGTCGCGGGCGCCGACGAGGGCTCCCTGGTCCTGGTGGACGCCACCTCGGGCGCGGGCGGCCTGCCGGTCGACATCACAGAGTCGGACGTCTACTACTTCGCCCCGCAGAAGTCGTTCGCCTCCGACGGCGGCCTCTGGATCGGCGTGTTCTCCCCGGCCGCCCTGGAGCGCGCCGCGCGCATCCACGCGTCGGGCCGTCACATCCCGGAGTTCTTCAGCCTGCCCACGGCGATCGACAACTCCCTCAAGAACCAGACGTACAACACCCCGGCCCTGGCCACGCTGTTCCTCCTGAACGAGCAGCTGAACTGGCTGAACAGCCAGGGCGGCCTGGACTTCTCGGTCCGCCGCACGGCCACCTCGGCGCGGCACCTGTACGGCTGGGCGGAGGAGTCCAAGTACGCGACCCCGTTCGTCACCGACCCGGCGAAGCGCTCGCAGGTCATCGGCACGATCGACTTCTCGGACGAGATCGACGCCGCGGCCGTCGCCAAGGCGCTGCGCGCCAACGGCATCGTCGACACCGAGCCGTACCGCAAGCTGGGCCGCAACCAGCTGCGTGTCGCGATGTTCCCGGCGATCGACCCGGCGGACGTGCTGGCCCTGACGGCCTGCATCGACTACGTGATCGAGAAGCTGTAACGGGTACGCGGGTCACGCATCCGGAGGGCCCCACGCACATCAGGTGCGCGGGGCCCTTCGCCATTCACTACCCCCTCCGCCCACTCTTCGTCCCCACGTCGTCGCACAGCTCGCGCACCATCGGAGAATTCGCCCATCACCCGGTCGAGCGCCCGCACATCGAGGGGGCTCAGGTCCGTCGAACGAACCGGGTGGCGCGGGCGGCGGACCGAGCCATCGCGCATCCACGCGTCACGCAAGCAGCAACCTTCAGAACCGCTCGACCTTCTCGCCGTCCGGCACCTGATAGCAGCCGGAGACGACCATCAGGCTCAGCTTGGGCGGGTCATTCTTGGGCATCTGAACAATCTTGACGCTGTACTTTTTCTTGTCGTTGTCGGCCGTGAGGTTGATGTTCTGATTCTTGCTTGTGTCCGGCCCGTAATCGACGACCTTCCAGCCGTGCTTGGGCAGCTCCGTCTTGAGCTGCTTCATCGCCTCGTCAAGGTCGCTCGCTGATGCCGGGTAGAAGCTCCATGGGTGGAAGATCTGGAAGTACTTATCCCGGTCCTTGCCGGAGCACTCCGTGACTCCCGGACGGCTGTCGGACGCCTTCCCCTTGATGCCGATCAGATCGTAGAGTCCGCTGGAGACCTCCTCCATCTTGTCGGCGGCGGCGAGCGAGGTGCTGGTGCCCGCGAGCGGGATGTCGTCGGAGTTGTCGGTGTCGGTCATGCTGCATCCAGTGAGGGTCGCGAGGGCGAGGGACACGAGGAGCGCCGGGGCGCTCAGTTTGCTCTTCAAGTCGAGGGGCCTCGATGGGTTGGACCGGGACACGGCCCGGTCATGTCGTCAGGTACTTCGTGGGTCGGTCGTCGGACGGGCACCGGCCCCCTACTTCACATGTGCCCAGTGGTCCGGCGGCGGCTTCAACTTCACTGCGTCACTATGGCCTGCCACAACCTGGCCCTGGTTCCACAGGCTGTCGGTGTTCTCTTTCCAGTAGTCGCTGTGGCCCTCGGTGTCCGTGGTCATCTGGTTGGCACCGAAGCGTTCGTCGCTGGGGATGGTCCAGGGGCCGTCCCAGTCGGTTCCGCCGTGCCCGTAGCGGCCGATGTCCGGGACGGGATCCCCGTCGGCCTCCTGGTTCCAGACATGTCCCGCGGGCACGTCCAGCTGCTCGGCCTTGGGCACCTGAACACCGGGGCTGCCTGCGAGGATCACGTCGTCCGCGTTCAGGTCACCCTGCCGGGCCGCGGAACCGATGAGGGTCGTGCCGTACGAGTGGCCGATCGCGGTGCGGTGTGGTTCCGAGTCGCCGGTGTGTGACGCGTCGAGTCCGTCCATGAACCGGTTGAAGGCCGGGGCGCCATCGTTCGCGTAGTGGCTGAACGGCGAGTCCTTGACGATGTTCTGCGGGGCGTCGTACCCGAGCCAGGTGATCGTGGAGACCGACTTGCCGTCGGCCGCGTCGTTGGCCACATTCCAGACATTGACCATGCGGTCGATGTCCCCGCCGATGCCGCCCAGGTTCGACGTCGTGCCCGGCACATAGACCGCCTGGTGATCAGCCGTGTCCGGATTTCCGTTGGCGACGATCGCCCGGCCATTGCCTTCCGCGTTGAATCCCAGCAGGTAAGCCTCGGGCAGGCCTTTGATACCGGTCGAGTCGAAGCGTTCCTGGATGCTCTGCATACCCTTGAGGGACTTGTTGAGCTGCTCGTACCGGTCTCCGTACTTGTTGTGCCACGCCATCCATTCGTCGGTGTGCACCTTGGACGGGTAATTACCTGCGTTGATCCACGTCCACTCGTTGGTCGGCGGCTTCGGGATGGAGTCCAGCTCTATCTGGAGCTCGCCCCGCTTCTCCTCGAGAACGACGCGATTCACCTCGTCACGAACCGTGGAAGGCAGCCCGTCGAGCGCCCCCACGGCGTCGGGCCGGAGGGAGAGCCACGCTGCCTGCTCCTCCGGGCTGAGCCCGTTCCACCACGATGCGTTGTCCTTCGGACTGCCGTCCTTGGGAGGCTCCGCCAGGGAGTCGAGATAGCTCTTGCCCGCCTCGCGGACCCCGCCCATGTCCGACTGCGCGTCGGCCCAGTCCTGCTTGGAGACCTTCAGGTCGTCGTCGGCTTTCAGCGCGCGCAGCTTCGGCGCCCACTTCTCGTCGACATCCGTGGCCTCCTTCAACGCATCGGTGACCCGGTTCGCATATCCCATCGCCCTGCCGTAGTTCGGGTTCGGGTGGATGCTCGCTGCCTGGCGCTCCAGGGCACCGGACGTCTGGCTGCCCCCAGCACTCCCGGTCACCGTCCCGCCGTCAGCGATCTTCTCGTCGCCGGGCTTCTTGCCTGCCGGATAAGTGACCGAGCCGTCCGGGTTCACCGTGCAGTGGTCCGCGCGAGCGTCCTCGATCGCCGCGTCCAGCTTCTGCTTGGCCACCGCCATGTCGAAGGCGAAACCATTGAGCGCGGCGCTTGCCAGACCGCACTCGGTCTGCACGTAGTGGAAGTTCTTCGACAGCTCGTGGAGCTCCCGGAGGGCCGCCGTCGCCGTCTCGCCCCGGAGCCGATTGCGCACCCCCGCGCAGATCTGGTTGTCGATCGAATCCTTGGCCGCACTGGCCATGTCACCGGTCACCCGGTAGCCATCCGCGGATTCCTCGTACTCCGACGGCTTGAAGGCTTTCAGCGTCGCAAGATCCATGGCCGCGAATCACTTCTCCTTCGCCTGGCCGCCGACGGCCTCGGTGTCCTCGTACTCCAGCTTCAGCTTGTCCAGCTCTTCCCTGACCGTCTGGTCGGACTTCGACAGATCGTGACCCGACCTCTCCAGAAGCCCGCCCAACTCGTCACAGCGGCTGCTCACATCACCGACGTACTTCTTCCAGGAGTCGTACAACTCCTTCTGCGCCGCCGCGCTCTGACACCCGCCGGTGTCACCCAGCCCCGCCTGCCCGTCGTCCAGCTTCGCCAACGCCTTGCCGATGCCGTCCTTCAGGCCTTTGACACCCTCGCCGGCCTGCACCCATGCCTTCTTGTCCGACTTCAGATCCTCCGAAGCCACACCCGTCGGAGCCCCACCCCCCTGATCGGCCGGATACTGGTTCAACTGCATCCGTGCGGAACCGCGCGCCACCGCATCGGTCTTGAGCTGCTCCCACTCATCCCACGCCATCCGCAAGGCCCTCCCCGTATCCCCGTTCCCGGGCAACCCCGGCCGAGCCACCAAAACTTCCGGCTCCGAGGTACGAAGTCAAACGCTCACACGGCCCGCTGCGCCCCGCTCCCAGCGCCGTTCGCCATCGCACCACTCCTCCGTGGGCACCAGCCCCGCCGCGGCCAGTGCCCGTTGTTACGGTCCTCCCATGACGAAGACCGTGCCGTACACCGGCGGCGAGAAGGAATCCCTGCACATCGCCCTCGACCGGCACCGCGACGCGGTGCTGTGGAAGCTCGACGGCCTTGACGACGAGCAGCTGCGCCGCCCGATGACCCCGACGGGCACCAATCTGCTGGGCCTGGTCAAGCATCTGGCGACCGTCGAGTACGGCTGGTTCTGCACGCCGTTCGGCCGTGAGACGGAGAAGCTCTGGTTCGACGCGTCCACGGAGGACATGACGGTCGCCCCGGACGAGACGACCGCCGGCATCCTGGCCTTCTACGCGCGCGCCCGCACCGCCGCGGACCGGGCGATAGACGAGATCCCGCTCGACACGATCGGTACGGCGTGGGACGGGCGGAAGGTGTCGATGCGCTGGATTCTCATCCACATGCTGGAGGACGTCGTACGGCACGCCGGGCACATGGACATCGTCCGCGAACTGATCGACGGGGCGACGGGCACCCACCCGCAGAGCGCCTCCGCATAGGCTCGGCCGCCTCGTTCACTCGACCGAGTGGACGATCACCAAAAGGACATGTGGGGGGGCGCCGTCCTACGATGATGCTCTCGACACCACCCACCAGGAGGCCCGCAATGTCTGCAGCAGCAGTCGAGCACCCCGGTGATGGTGAGCCGGAATCGCAGCTCGACGTCGCCAACAGGCTCATGGAGCAGCATCCGGGTTACCGCGTCGAGATCATCGGAGGCGTTATCACCGTGGCCCCACCTGCGGACGGCGATCACGCCGATGTACTGACGGACCTCATGGTTCCGTTCCTCGCCGCAGGTCTGCACGGCAAGGAGACGAGGCTTCTTCAGGGCATCGGCATCTGGTTGCCGGGCGGCCCGGAGGACTACGCCATCCCAGACCTCGCATTGATCGATGCCGACTTCAAAAACCACGTCATCGAGGCCAACTGCTTCGACCCGGTGATCTTCCATCTCGTGCTGGAAGTCACGTCGAGCAACTACAACAACGATCTACGCACCAAGGTCACCGCGTACGCCGAGGCCAAGATCCCCGTCTATGTGATCGTCGACCGCAAGCACGGCCGGGTCCACGTCCTGACTGAGCCCCTCGCCGACGGGTACGCCAGCCATCAGGTGTACGCCCCCGGCCAGCAGGCCACCCTCCCCGCCTCCATCGGCGCCGAGGTCACCCTCGATGTCGCGGACCTGCTCAAAACCGGGCAGCGCCAGCGGTGACGTCCGTGCGGCGCCACCGCCGCTCCCCGTCCTCCCACTCGTCGGTGGCCACGAGCCCCGCCGCGGCGGCCACCGCGGCGGACGCGGTGTGGTCGGGGTGGATGTGGGCGACGACCGTTCGGACCGTTCCCCCGGCCAGCAGGTGCGCCACCAGCCCGGCCGCCGCTTCCTTCGCGTAGCCCAGGCCCTGCCACTCGGTGCCGACGACCCAGGCGATCTCGGCCCGGGGGCCCGCCACCGTGGCCTGGACCCAGCCCACGAGACGACTGTCGGCGCGTACCCGGAGTGCCCAGTTCCACCAGTGTTCGGCAGGGTCGGGCGAGCCGGCTTCCCAGCGGGTGTAGCGGGCCCGGAGGGTGTCCGGGTCCTCCGGGGCGCCGCCCGTGTACGTGTGCAGGGCCGGGTCGGCGAGGACCGCCGCCATCTCGTCGGCGTGCGCGGCTCGCAGCGGCAGTGCGTCGAGCCGCTCGGTGGAGAAGGCCTCGGGCCCGTGGTTCGTCATGGCGCCCGACCCTACGTGCGGCGCGCCAGGTCATGACTCCGGGCCCGGGGCGTGCACCGGCGGGGTCGGTCAGCCGCGCTTGCGGCGCCGGTTCATGAGGACGAGTGCGCCCACGGCGGCGAGCACCACCGCTCCGAGCAGCGTGCTGCCTTTCACCTCGCTGCCGTCCCCGCCCGTCCCGCCGGCGGCCGACGCACCGCCGCCGTCCTTCGACGGCGACTTGGCGTCGCCGCCGTTCCTGTCCGCGCCTGCGATGTCCACCCGCACCACGTCGCTCCGGGCGCCCTCCGAGCCGAACATCAGCGCCGAGCCGTCCGCCGTGTACGTCACCGACTCGGCCTGCCGCTGGAGCGGTGCCTGGACCGCGTGGTCGGCGCCGAGCCGCCCGTCCTTGAACGCGTAGCCACGGGCGCTGAAGTAGGACCGCAGCACCAGCTCCTTGCCGTCCGGCGAGAACGCCCCGTCCGTCACCCACGGCACCTCGCCGACCCGCCGGAACACATTGGTCCGTCCGGTGGAGAGCTCGGCAGGCCCTTCGTACAGTCCGCCGCCGTCCTCGTTCTTCGAGGCGATGTAGACCCGGCCGGTCTTCGGGTGGACCATCAGTGCCTCGGCGTTGCGCGCCCCGTCCGCGTACTTCACGTCGAACTGGGTCGCCCGGACCGTCGCGTCCTTCAGCACCTTCGGCTCCGGGAACCGGTAGATCCAGACGTGGTCCCAGCTGCCGTTCAGGTTGTCACCGATGTCGCCGACGTACAGATTGCCGTCGGGTCCGAGTGAGATCGCCTCGACATCGCGCGGCCGCCCCACCCCTCGCATGGTGATGGTCGCGACGGTCTTCCCGGTCCGGGAGTCGACGGCGTAGACGTAGGGGCCGTCCTCGCTGTCGTTGTGCGTCCAGTAGATGCCCGGGTGGGCGCGGCTCGCGGCGAGGCCACTGGACTCGGTGATCCGGGGGTCCTCGATCGTGAAGCTGCGGTCGGCGGACCCGTCGTCGGCCATGGCCGGGGCGGCTGCCGCCCCGGCGAGGACGAGCAGCGCGGCGGCACCGGTGACTGTCAGATACGAACGCATGGACCAAGTGTCCATCGTCACGTCGCAGCTCCGCGCGTTGATCCGCCATGATGGCGCCATGCGTTTTCTGTTCGTCGGCGATTCCATGACCATCGGCCGCGCCGGCGACGTCACCTGGCGCTACCGCATGTGGCAGCACCTCGAAGCGGCTTTCGACGGTCCGTACGAGATCGTCGGTCCCCGGACCGAGCTGTACGACACCGCGACGAACACCCCGGACTCGTACGCGTACGGCGCCCCGGATTTCCCCGCCCGGGCCCGCCGCCATCTGGCGGGCTGGGGCGAGGGATGGCTGCACATGGCCCCGGTGATCGCGGACACGGTCACCACGACGCGTGCCGACGTGCTGCTCGTCTCGCTCGGCCTGATAGATCTCGGCTTCTACACGGACAGCGGGCAGACCGCCGAGAACGCCCGCGCGTTCGTCGCGGCCGCCCGCACCGCGAACCCGCACATCAAGGCCGTGCTCCTGCCGGTCATCCCGAACATACGGGCCGAGTCGGACGCCCCGTTCGCCGCCGAGTGCGACCGTTTCAACGAGCTCCTCGCGAAGGCGGTCGCCGACCTCGACGAGCCGATGTCACCGATCCTGCTGGCGTCGCACCCGGCCGGGTACGACATCCACACGGACACGTACGACGGCACGCACCCCGGTCCCACGGGCGAGGAGAAGCTGGCCGCGACGTTCGCCGACGCGATGCACCAGGCGTGGGGCATGGGCGGGCCGTACGCGGGCGGCCGCACGGAAGCGTGACGCCCGGCCGTCCCGGTGCCCTCACTTCTTGGTGGGCCGGGCCCGCACATGCATCCGTTCGCCCTGCGGCCCGAAGAGGCTGAGAATCTCGACCGGTTCCGGCCCCGCGCTGGACCAGGCATGGGGCGTACGCGTGTCGAACTCGGCGACCTCCCCGGTGGTCAGTACGACATCGTGCTCGCCCAGCACCAGCCGCAGCCGCCCCGCCAGCACGTACAGCCACTCGTAGCCCTCGTGCACCCGCTGCTCCAGGGGCCCGGTCGCCCCTCGCCGGCCGGGCAGCACCATCTTGTACGCCTGGAGGCCACCGAGGTGCCGGGTCAGCGGCATGAACTTCCTGCCGCCGCGGGTGAAGGGGCGCAGATGGACGCGGGGGTCGCCGGTGGCGGGGGCGCCGACGAGTTCGTCGAGCGGGACCCCGTACGCCTTGGCCAGTGGCAGCAGCAGTTCCAGGGTGGGTTTGCGGCCGCCCGACTCCAGGCGGGAGAGGGTACTGACCGAGATCCCGGTCGTCTCGCCCAGCTGGGCGAGGGTCGTGCCGCGCTGCCGGCGCAGGGCCCTCAGACGCGACCCGACCCCGGTCAGAACGGCGGCGAACTCATCGCCGGCATCCGCATCCGCCTTCGCTCCGTCTCCCATCTCCCCATTATTCGCCGTACAGGAGAGCGGGGGCGGTCAGGGCGAGCCGAGCATGGTCAGGGACAGCCGCGTGAGCTCTTCGGTCAGCCAGTCGGGCGTGACCTGACGGGGGCGGCGGGCGTGGTGGGCGAGGAGTTCCTCGACCGAGTGGGTCATCACCGTGACCGCGACCCGCTGGTCGCCGTCACCCACCTCACCCCGCTCGGCGGCACGCTCGGCCTCGCAGGTCAGGAACTCGGACCACATCGTCCGCCACATCGCGAGATGGTCGTCGACGGTGCGGCTCACGCCCAGCGCCTCGACGAACGCCACCCGCGCGGCCCGCGGATCAGCGGTGACCCCGCGCACATAGGCGGCGAAGAGGCGACGGAACCGTTCCTCCGTCCCGCACTCCTCCATGTCGTCGGAGAGCATCGCCTCCTCGGACGCGCGCAGTCCGCTGGTCGCCACCTCGTCGTACAGCGCGATCAACAGCGCCTCCCGCGAGGTGAACTGCTGATGGAACGCGCGAATCGGCACGCGCGCCTCGGCGCAGAGTTGCTCGACGGTCGTGCGCGCGTAGCCGTACGCGGCGAACAGGTCCCGACCGGCCCGCAGGAGCCGGCCACGCCACTGCGCCCGGTCCTCGGCGGACTCGGTCATCCCTGTTCCGCGGTTCACCACGGCATTCACCACAGGTCCTCCTTCGTCGGCCCGGAGTCGCTGTCATTGTCCTCGCTCCGCCCCGGCGACGGTGGATTCGCCACACCACGGACGGAGACACACGGTCGTCTGCCGAAGCTCGTTGACCAGCAGGGGTGTTGGGCGGACCACCGGAGAGCGATGTACGGGATCTTGTTCAGGTTTCGAACGGGGCGACGGGCGACTGCCCGCGGTGAGGCCCCGGTTCGACGGGCGGCAGTCCGCCGCAGGGGGCGATCGTCGCCGCTCGGGCAGTCCTCCGGGTCGACCTGTCGGAGTCGTTCGCTAAGGTCTGCGCCCATGACTGACACCACCGCGGATGTCTGGCCCGAACCCCCGATAGCCGGCACCGAGGCGGCGGCTGTCCTCGGCGCCCTCGAACGCCAGCGGGCCACCCTGGCCTGGAAGTGCTCCGGACTGGACGGAACCGGTCTGAACGCCACGGTCGGCGCGTCCACCATCACGCTCGGGGGCCTGCTCAAGCACCTGGCGCACGTGGAGGACAGCCACTTCGCCCGGCTGTGGCTCGGCGCCCCCGCCGGTGCTCCCTGGGACGCCGTCGACTGGGACGTCGCCCCCGACTGGGACTACCGCTCCGCCGCCGCGGACACCCCCGAGCAACTGCTCGCCCTCTGGCAGGAGTCCGTGGCCCGCTCGCGTGCCATCGTCGACAAGGCCCTCACCGGAGGCGGCCTGGACCAGCTCGGCGCGTACACCACGCGCGGCGGCGAACGACCCAACCTCCGCCGCATACTCCTCGACCTCGTCGAGGAGTACGCCCGTCACGCCGGCCACGCCGACCTCATCCGCGAGTCCGTCGACGGCCTCACGGGCGAGGATCCGGGGAGATGAGCCGCGGTTCCCCGCAGGGAGACCGACGAGCCTTCCGGGCTCGTGTCCGGCTCCGGCCGCACGCGCGAGGCGTGTGCGGTCCGGGCCTGGAGCAGCCGCCGGGCCTCCCCGGAGCTCAGATCTGCGGGGCGGTCCGCCTGCCGCCGGCGGGAGCCGCCACCGGGAGCACGGTGTCCAACCGCCGCACGCAACCCCGCCGTTGGACGACCGAGAGCCCCGCGACCGCTGCCCCGAGCACGAGCCAGCCCGCCGGGCCGGCGGTCAGCACGGCACCGGTCAGCAGTTGCTGCGGCGCCGCGTTTTCACGCACCTCGGCCTGGCCGAGCGCGACGGTCGAGGGGCCCGCGAGGAGACGGGAGATCATCTCGCAGACACAAAGGTGTAAGCACCAATACTGTGATCTTTCATGACCATTGCCGATGCCGCCATAACGGCGCGCGCAAAACTGCCACGAACGTATCTCCTCTGGCTCAGTGGAGCGTTCACGTCCCAGCTCGGGGATGCCGCCATGTATTTCGCCCTGGGCTGGGCAGCCACTGCGCACGGGGGCGGCACCGGAGGGCTCGTGCTCACTGCCGTTGCCCTTCCGAGAACCCTGCTTCTTCTCATTGGAGGGGCAGTCGCAGACCGGTTCTCCCCCAGGCGCATCTTGATCATCGGTGACTCGGTCATGCTCGCCATGGCCCTTGTCGTGGGCTTCATCGCGGCCGCGCAAGGATCCACACTGTGGCTGCTGCTGGGGGCCGGAGTGGTCATGGGAACCATCGATGCCTTCTACCTCCCGGTGTCGGGCTCGATGCCGCGACGACTGGTGGACCCGGACCGTCTCGACCGTGCGGTCGGTCTCAGTCAGACCGGCAGCCAGCTGATCTCGCTGGTCGGGGGTTCGCTGGGCGGTGCCTTGGTAACGGCCGGCGGTCTGGCCGGCGCAGCTCTCTTCGACGGCCTGACGTTCGCCTTCGCCGTGATCGTGGCCGCGCTCATTCGCCCCCGCTTCGAGGTTGCCCCGCCCGCTCAGCGTGCGAGCCTGTTGCGTGAGGCGGGCCAGGGGGTGACGTTCTCGCTGCGTCACCCGGTGCTCCGGCCGGCGCTGATCCTGACCGGCGCGGTCGCCGGCTTCGCCATCCCTGTCGGGTCGCTCCTCGTTCCTCTCCTCGCACGGGAGAACCACTGGGGCGCACGGGCCGCCGGCGTGGTGCTGGGCGGCCAGGCACTCGGCGCCCTCCTCGTGGCCCTGCTCGTGGCGCGCCGGGGAGCCCTCCGCTTGCCGGGCTTCGTCGCAGCCCTGAGCGTCGTTCCCATGGGCCTCGGCATCTGGGTGCTCGCACTGACTGAGCGGGCCCCGATCGCCGTGGCGGCAGCCACCGCGATCGGCCTCGGCCTGGGCCTGTTCGTCACTCACCTCGGCCCGCTGATGCTGGGAGCCAGCCCGGCCAGTCACCTCGCCCGAGTCCAGTCGCTCATCACTTTGGTGCAGAGTCTGGTCCTGGTGGTCACCCTGAACCTGCTCGGCCAACTGGCCGATGCCCTCGACGCCTTCACCACGGCGGTGGTGTGCGCGGCCGTACTGGCCGGCGCGGGCCTGCTGGCCTTGGCGTCCGCTCCGCTACGGAACGCCACCATGCAGCAGGAGGAGGTGGCGGCGGCGGCGGCGTGAAGAGCTCCTCCTCTGTCGCGGAACACCTGGGAAGCGCAGAAGGGTCGTCGCAGGCCGTTTGGCAGCCGGTCCTTCCCCCGGACCACCTCTCAGAGACTCCTACGACAGCCACGAACGCGTCTGGAACCCGCCGGTGCCGCTGCTGTTCCAACGGCATGTCGGAGTGGAGAACCGGCCCATCCCGCCTTCCGGGATACGGCAGCTACTCAACGAAGCACTTTCTCGCACCGGACTCACCGACACCGTCGGCCGGCCTCTGGCCTTCAGCCCGCACGACATCCGCAGGCTGTTCATCACAGACGCGATCACGAACGGCATGCCGCCCCACATCGCCCAACTCGTGTTCGGCCACCGCGACATCAACACCACCATGGGATACAAGAAGGCTCGGGAATTGCATCAGACGGGCGCGAAGCCGCAGGTCACCTGTTCACGGCGACGGCCTGACGGACCCCAACGCTACTACGAACTGGCCTTCTGAACAGGCAGTTTGCCAGGCACATCCCGTCTGATGCAAGATCTGCCCTCCAGAAGGGATGGTCTGGAGTGGCGCAAGAACGGAAGGTGGCCCTGGCTGGGGCGGCTCATCTGGAGCTGGTCTCGGGGGTGATCCAGCTGCGTCCGGAGGACGCGATGGTCGACGCGATGCTGCGCGGCTGGCGGGCCCAGCAGATGTCCCGGGGCCTGAAGGAAGACACGATCGCCGGGCGGGAGCGACTGATTCGCCGCTTCCAGGAGTTCACCAACGAGTACCCGTGGTCGTGGTTGCCGGGCCACATGGACGAGTGGTCGGCCTCGCTGACGGGTGAGCGGCACCTGGCGCCGTCCACGATCCGCAGCTACCAGGGCGACGTGCGGCAGTTCACCGAGTTCCTCATCGACGGCCGCTACGGCTGGGCGGTCGCCTGCGAGGACGCCTTCGGTACCCACCCGGTGGCGATCTGCCACGAGTGGAACACCATCGCCCACCTCAACGACTACGAGGGCGACCCGGAGGCCCGGCCGTTCACCCGCGAGGAGCTCCAGCGGTTCCTCGACTACGCCGACGACCAGGTCGATCGGGCGGTGCGGTCCAAGCGCAAGGGCGCCCTCGCCGCCTACCGGGACGCCACCTTGTTCAAGGTCATCTACGGCTGGGGACTGCGGCGCACGGAAACCTCGAAGCTGGATCTGGCCGACTTCGGCCGCAATCCGAAAGCCCGTCAGTTCGGACGGTACGGCACGCTGAACGTGCGTTACGGCAAGGCGAAGAAGGGGCAGCCGCCGCGGCGCCGGAACGTGCTGTCGGTCATGGACTGGGCGGTGGACGCCGTCCAGGACTACGTGGAGAACGTCCGCCCGCAGTTCGGCTGCGAGGACCACCCAGCGCTGTGGGTGACCGAGCGGGGCGGGCGGGTCAAGCCGTCGGAGATCAACGCCCGGTTCGTCGCCTACCGCGCGGCGCTCAAGCTCCCCGAGGCATTGGTCGTCCACTCGCTGAGACATTCCTACGTCACGCATCTGACTGAGGATGGGGTGGATCGGCGGTTCATCCAGGAGCAGGTCGGTCACGAGTGCGATAGCTCCACCGCCATCTACACCCACGTCAGCGACGACTTCATGAACACTGCTCTGAGCAAGGCACTGAACCCGGCGTTCGACGAGGCGCCGACCAGGAAGGACCGATGATGGCCGCCAAGCTCGACTACCGCTGGCACCTGCGTCACCTGATGGCGGACCGCGGAATGTTCTCCACCACGGACCTGCTGCCGCCGCTGGCCGAACGCGGCATCACCCTGTCCTCCAGCCAGGTCTACCGGCTCGTCGCCGAACGCCCCGAGCGGCTCAGTCTGAAGATCCTCATGGCCCTGCTGGACATCCTGGACTGCACGATGGACGACCTGATCGAACCCGTTGCCGCAGCCAGCGCCGCGCAGAGGCCGAAGAAGGCGGCCGCGGGCGGAACGACGGCCGAGGGCATCGGCGGCCTGCGGCCCAAGCGGGCACGGATCGCACCGGTGGACCGGTGAACGGGCTCTCGGAAGAGGTGCTGGCCGACCCGGTCGGCCTGGTCGTGCGCCTGGTCGGCAACGTCGAACGGCACCTGGAAGCCGACCGCATCCGCGAGATCGTCTGCACGGTCATGCGCGAGCGGGCTGGTCGCCGGCGCCTCGCCCAGGCCCTGCACGAGGATCCGTCACTGCTGCGGACCGGACGACCTCCGGCACCGTTCTGCGTCGCACGACTGCTGATGGCCCTTCACGAAGCCGGCGCACAGGACATCGCCCTTCCCCGCTGCGGTGAGTGCGGCCGCGCACGCCCCTACGTCGGCAGCCGCAGCGGCGGCCGATGGGGCTGCTCGCCCTGCTTCGACAAGGCCGCCGACTGCGCGGGCTGCCACCAGCAGCGGCGCGTCGTCAGCCGCGACCGCCACGGCAACCCCCGGTGCGCGAAATGCCCCGATACGGACGGCGATCCATTCGCCATGCTCGCCGGCCTCATCACCACGGTCGATCCCACGCTCGACGCGGGCGCCGTTCAAGCAGCGCTCGACCGCGCCACCGTCCGAAAGGCCGGCCAGCGCCGCCTGGCCTGGGCGATCACCGCCCAACCCGACCTGCTGACCGGTGCTGGCTACGACGCCCCAACCCCCGCCGTCCTACGGTTCATCGACGCACTCGTCCAGGCCGGAGCCACCAGGGTCGTCAATCCGGCCTGCTACCGCTGCCATGAGGTCAAGTCCCTGTCGAAGGTGCTCGACGGCAAACGGGTCTGCCGCAACTGCTTCGCCCGCAACGCGGCTGTGCCCTGCACCCGCTGCGGCTCCGTCCGCGAGCCCGCTGCCCGCGACGCCGAGGGGCGGCCGCTGTGTCCCAACTGCCTGGTCAGTGACCCCGTCAACCTGGAGGAATGCCGCGACTGCGGGCGCCGCCAGAAGGTCGCCGCTCGGCTTCCCGACGGACCACGTTGCGCCAACTGCCGGCCCAGGACCGCCGCCCAGTGCGGCATCTGCGGACGGACAGGAGTCTGTGAGATCTCCCGTGTCACGGGCGAACCCTGGTGCAACCGGTGCCAGTTGCGGTGGGCGCCCTGCAGTGGCTGTGGAGCCGTCGACCACGTCCGCAGCGGCACGTGGGATGCACCCCTGTGCGCGAAGTGCACCAACCCGGACCCGGACTACTGGGGCCGCTGCCCCGTCTGCCGCACCACCTGGCAGCTCAGCACCCGTCCCTGCCAGCGATGCGCGCTCGACCGGCAAGTACGCGACCTCCTGGCCGGCAACACGGGCACGATCCGGCAGGACCTCGTCCCTCTCTACAAGGCACTGTCCGGAGCCGAACGCCCCACAAGCACCATGTTCTGGCTATCGGGCTCGAAGGTCGGCGGCCTGCTCCGGCAGATAGGCCGTGACGAACGGCCCGTCACCCACGACACGCTCGACGAGTTGCCCGCGAGCAAGGTCCTCGCACATCTCCGCAGCGTCCTGGTCGCCACCGGCGCCTTGCCGCCTCGCGACGAGCGGCTGGTCGCCCTGGACCAGTGGATCACCTCGGCGCTCCAAGCACGCACCGATCTCACCGAGCGCCGGATCCTGCACGGCTACGCGGTCTGGCACCACCTACGTCGACTCCGGCGACGCCTCGGCCAGGAGCACACCACGCACCTGCAGGCGCTGAACGTACGCTGCCACGTCACCGCAGCAGCGAACTTCCTCGACTGGCTGTCCGACAGCGCTCTCACGCTGGGCACGTGCACCCAGGTTGACCTGGAGCGATGGATTGCCGACCCCAAGGCCACCTACCGGGACGAGACCAGCCACTTCGTCCGGTGGTCCGTCCAGCACCGGCATGCCAAGGGACTCACCTACGGCACCGTGCGCTGGACAGGACCCTGCGGGACGATCGACAGCGAGAAGCGCTGGGCCGACGCCAGGCGCCTCCTGCACGACGACACGCTGGCGACCTCGGATCGAGTCGCCGGCCTGCTGCTGGTCCTCTATGCCCAGCAGATCGCCACCATCAGCCGCCTGACGGTCGACGACGTCCACCTCGACAACGACAAGGTCGGGATCACGTTCGGCACCTCACCTGTCGTCCTCCCCGAACCGCTGGCCGGCCTGGTGCGCGACCTCATCGCCACCCGGCGCGGCAAGGCCAGGATCGGCGCCCCCGACGACGCGCCGTGGCTATTCCCCGGCGGCCGTCCCGGACAGCCCATCGGTGACGACCGGCTCGGCCTCCGCCTCCAGAAGATCGGCCTCCAGCCGCGCCAGGACCGCTCCACCGCCCTGTTCACCCTCGCCACCGAGGTCCCCGCCGCCATCCTTGCCCGGATGCTGGGCGTCCACATCCAGGTCGCCGTCCAGTGGCAGAAGGCATCGGCCGGCGACTGGGCCGCCTACGCCGCCGAGGTCAGCCGCCGTGCCCCCACTCCGGCGGGCGAAGCCCAGACCAACGAGGTTCCCGATGGCCAGCACCCAAGAACAACAAACCCTCCGGGGCTAACGACGTGAAGAGCCACGTTGATCTTGCCGCGATTCCTACACCGAACGAGAGGTGCAACCCATGACCGACCATCTGTCTGCCGTCTTCACGATGCTTGGGCCGGGAGGCCGACGCTTCGCCGATCCCGAAAGCTGGGCGCGTCTTGAGTCGGAGGTCGGCACAGAACTCCCCAGCGACTACAAGGAGTTCATCGACGAGTACGCGCCGATCACGGTCAACAGCCACCTCTATTTCAAGCACCCGGCGACCACACGTTGGAACCTTCTCAAGGACATCCGGGAGACCGAGCAAGCCTTCCGCGATGCCGACTGGGACGGCCTTCCGCACCCGGAGACCGGTGCTGGCGGAGTTCTGATTCCTGCCTTGTCGACCCTTCGGCTTCCACGTCTTCCTCAGCCGCAGCCCACGGACGCCCGACTGGAGCGTGGTGGTACACGACCGGGACGAAGGCGGGTACTGGGAGCATGCCATGAGCTTCGCCGAGTGGCTCTACCGGCACCTCATTGGCGAGGAAGTCATCCATCCCAATGGAACGTATTTCTACCCCGGTCCGGTCAATCTCGAACACCTGCCCATGAGTCCGGACGATCGCCCCGTTCCCTGGCACGGACCTGACCGCGGGATGTGACGGTGGTTATCTAGTGTTGTCAAGCCATCGAGCCAGTTCATCCCAGATCTGATCCGGTAAGGCATGTTAGGCAAGCTCTAGCTGCGGAGGGCGTCGGCGGACGTATCCGCTAGTGTCGAGGACAGGCAGACACTGTGATCCAGGAGGAGCGGTGTACTACAGCGGGTTGGGGCTCGACCGTGTCGTTGATCGGCGGGGAGACTCGGACTGGATCGAGGCACTGCTGACCAGGGCCAGTACCCAGGTCATTCCCCTGTGGCAGGACCAGTGCCTGGTGCGAAACGAAACGCCGTTGCGGCTGCCCTTGGCCCAGGCGAGGGACATCCTCGTCGCGGCTGGCGACCGGGTGCTGCTCGGCCTCGAAGGCGAGAGGGCGGTGTTCGCGGCTGATGTGTCCGGGCTCGAACGGGAGAGCGCCGTCGAGCTGGCCGGCGCGGACAGGATGCTGGACGTGCGGGCGATGGTTCCCACCATCACGCCGGACGAAGCGGGTCTGCTGGCGTACGCGCGGGGAATTCTGCACTGGAACCGCAATCAGCGGTTTTGTGGCGCCTGCGGGGGCCCGGCCCGGTCCTGCAATGGTGGCCACCTGCGGACCTGCCAGAACTGTGGGAAGCTGCTGTTCCCGCGGATCGAACCGGCCGTGATCGTGCTAGTCGAGCTTCCGGGCACGCCCCGGCGCTGCCTGCTCGGCCGCCATGCGGCATCCGGCCCGAACCGCTTCAGCACCCTAGCCGGGTTCGTCGAGATCGGCGAGAGCTTCGAGGACACGGTGCGCCGCGAGGTGCGGGAGGAAGCCGGCGTCACCGTGGGTGCGGTGACCTACCAGGGTTCCCAGGGGTGGCCGTTCCCGGCCGGGGTGATGATCGGGTTTCGCGCCGAGGCCCTTTCCGACGCGATCGATGTGGACAACGTGGAAGTGGTGGAGGCACGCTGGTTCACGGCCGCGGAACTGCGCGCGCGGCTGGCGGACGCTGCTCTCGGCGGCCCGTACCGGGTCGATTCGATTGGCAAGGCGCTCATCGACCAGTGGCTGGCCGACACAGACTGAACCGATGCGGTGCGAAGACAGATTTTACGCTGCCTCGCTCATCTTCTGCTTCAACTCGGCCACCGCCTGCGTCCGTTATCTGGGGTTGAGTAGCCAAAAGCGCAGCTCAGAGGCCATGGGGCGCTGTAAGGCATGAGGGCAGCCCGCTCGCAGGTTTGGACATCTGTCTGACGAAGAGTCTCGATCGAAACTCTTTGCCGCCCTGGTCAGAGGGCCTGCGCACCCGCCGACTGAGCTGCGGAGTGAAAACCGCAGCGACGGGGACCAGCGTACAACCGCATGCCTTACAACCCTTACGGCTTACAGCAACCCACGATAACCTCGGGGCCGAGGCATTCGGAGAGTTCCAATACCCGACTCCACCATTAGCGGCCTATCCCGAGGAGGTCGTCAACGGCCACCGCGCGGAGGCGCCTGCCGCAGCGCGGCCTCGGTCGCGCCGTGCTCACCCGGATCGGCGGATACGAGACGACCTGATCCCCGTCAGGTCGTCTCTGTTGAGCTCGCGGCGAGGGCGGCGACGCGGTCCCGCCTAATGGGCACTCCGACACGGGCACCTCGTGCAGCCGACGGACCGCGTCCGCACAAGTCCTCCTTCGTCGGCCCGGAGTCGCTGTCACTGTCCTCGCTCCGCCCCGCCGGCGGCGGATCCGCCACACCCATGGGCAGCGGCGCGTCGCCGGACGACGGCATCTGTCATCGTGGATCCATGGCCTGCCCCGACATCGACGGTGACGACATCGACCCCGACGCCACCGAGGCGTTCATGAAGCCGGCGGGCAGCTCGGTGTACGACGCCTACGAGGCGCTCTTCACGTCGGCACTGCCCAGGGCCACCTGCACAAAATGCTGCTGTTGGCCGATCACGGGCGGCTGCTGGACTTCGACCCCCGTGCCCCTGTGATCGTCACGGGGGTGGCATCGCTGGAGCGCGACGACAGGCAAGCGGCGTACTGGCGCGGGCGGCCGGCGCCCTGGGTTCACGGACTGATGGATCAGGTCGTGTGGATCCGTCCCGAGGTGGTATCCGGCTACCGTCCGGTCGCCGTCCCCGCGCTCTGATCCACGCCACACCGGCGGCGGAATCCCGGATACACGCGGCCCCGTCCGTGCAGCTGAGAACGGGGCCGCTGGTCACACGGCGTGTACCGCGCCGGGTCAGGCTTTCTTCAGGAACTGGGTCTTCAGGACCAGGCCCTTGACCTTCTTGGTGTTGCACTCGACCTCGTCCGGCTTGCCGGTGAGGCGGATGTTCTTCACCAGGGTGCCGCGCTTGAGGGTCTCGGACGTTCC
This sequence comes from Streptomyces sp. NPDC051020, assembly GCF_040683105.1. Lineage (NCBI taxonomy): Bacteria > Bacillati > Actinomycetota > Actinomycetes > Kitasatosporales > Streptomycetaceae > Streptomyces > Streptomyces sp. NPDC051020. Next base: position 100,526 of record NZ_JBFBCG010000008.1, read on the forward strand.
CTTGACCTTCAGGTCCTTGGTCAGCGTGACGGAGTCGCCGTCCTCCAGGGCGGTGCCGTTGCTGTCCTTCACCACAATGTCGCTCATTGGTCGTTCCTTGCTGATCGGGTTGTATCGGGTTCTTGGGCCGGCGCGGTGCACGCGTCGGGCCACTGGTCGCTGCACCACTGCCGTTGGGTGGTGCAGCGCCACTCGATGGTCATGACGGGGCTCTGCTTCTACAGCGGCAGGGTGATCCAGATGCTCTTGCCCTGCCCATCGGCGTCGCCGCGTACGACCGCGGTACCGCCGAGACCGAGGGTGAGTTCGACGACGGTGGCCAGCCCTCCCGCGCCGGTGCCGGTCACGGCGGCGTACAGGGCGGGCTGGTAGGGGTGGCGGTCGTGGACGGCGAATGCGAACGTGTCCGCTCCGGCCGCGAAGATGACCGTGACGTTCGGGGAGAGTACGGCGGCGTGCCGGACGCTGTTGGTGACCAGCTCGGCCAGGATCAGCAGCGCCGGATCGATGCTGGGGTGGCGGCGGCTGACGCCCCATTCCGTCAGTACCTGTTCGGTGGTCTCGCGGGCGATGCGCACGGAGGAGCCCATCGCGGGCAGGGTCAGCACATGCCGGTACGGGAGGGCTTCGAGCTGGGTGGTCACTTCGCCTCCGGGTGGGCGAGGCGGAACCCGGTCACGCTCTGGGGGACGGCGGGCAGCAGCCCGGCCTTGTGCAGGTGGGCCCGGGCCCCGGCGATCGCCTCCGGCGTGGTGGCGTACTCCCGGCCCTCCAGTCGAAGCAGGTCCAGGGCTCCAACGGAGTCCAGGGCGCGTCGCTGGCCGGGACGGATGCCGGAGGTCATGACGGCGATACCGCGCCGGTTCAGCTTCTCAACGGCGTCCTTGAGGACGAGAGCGCCGGTGGCATCCAGGGTGGTGACCCGCGACATGCGCAGGATCACCACGCGCACATCGGCGACCTCGGACAGTTCGAGAAGGAAGCGGTGGGCGCCGGCGAAGAACAGCGGGCCGTCGATGCGGTAGGCGACGATGTGCTCGGCCAGCAGCGCATGCTCTTCGTCGCTGTGCTCGCCTGGCATGTCGGGGCGGAAGTCGACCTGGTCCATGCGGGCCTGACGGGCCACCGCCCGCAGCGCCAGCGCCCCGGCGACGACCAAACCGATGATGACCGCGTACACCAGATCCAGGGCGAGGGTCGCCACGGCGGTCAGCACCAGGACGATCGCGTCCGCGCGGGTGGCCTTCGCCATCGCCCGCAGGGAGCCGACCTCGACCATGCGGATCGCGGTCGCGATCAGTACCCCGGCCAGCGCGGCGAGCGGGATCTTGGAGACCAGCGGGGCGGCGGCGAACACGATGACCGCCAGCACGGCGGCATGGACCAGGGCGGCGAGCCGGGAGGAGGCGCCAGTGCGGACGTTGACCGCGGTGCGGGCAATCGCGCCGGTCGCCGGCACGCCGCCGAACAGCGGGGCGGCGATGTTCGCCAGGCCCTGCCCGAACAGCTCCTTGTCCGGATCGTGCTTCTGACCGACCGTCATGCCGTCGGCGACCTGCGCGGACAGCAGCGATTCCAGCGCCGCCAACGCGGCGACCGCGATGGCCGGGGCCAGCAGCGAGCCGAACACGGACACGTCGACGAAGCCGAGCGAGGGCGCGGGCAGGCCCGCCGGCAGGTCCCCGATCGGGGCGGCCGCGTCCAGGTGGAAGAGCTGTGCGACGAGGGTCGCGGCGATCACCGCGACGATCGAGAACGGGATGGTGGGCCACCGACGGGCCCCCACCAGCATCACCACAACCACCCCGGCCGCCAGCGCCACGGCGGTCCAGTTCGGCGACTGGATGAACGCCTCGATGGCGTGCCAGGTCACCACCAGGACCTTGTCGCCCTCCGGCTTGACTGCCCCGAGCGCGTTCGGCACCTGCTGGAGGCCGATCACGCAGGCGATGCCCAGAGTGAAGCCCTCCACCACCGAGGCGGGAATGTAGGCCATGTACCGTCCGGCCCGCGCGACGGCGAGGCCGATCAGCATCAGCCCGGCGATCAGTCCGACCATCAGCACGCCGCCGGTGCCGTACTGGGCGACGATCGGCACCAGCACCACCGTCATGGCCCCGGTCGGCCCGGACACCTGGAGGTTCGAGCCGCCGAACACGGCGGCGAGCGCGCCCGCGACTACGGCGGTGGCCAGCCCGGCCTCGGCGCCCAGGCCGGAGGAGACACCGAAGCCCAGCGCGAGCGGCAGCGCCACGATCGCCACCGTCAGCCCCGCCAGCAGGTCACGGCGCGGACTGCGGCCCATCACCGCCAGATCGGTGCGCGAGGGCAGCAGGGAACGCACCCGGGTAAAGCCCCTGGCCACAGGCGTCCTCACTGGGACGCGACCTCGGCTTCCCGCAACTCGGCCAGCAACTCGTTCTGCCCCGCCAGCATCTCGGTCAGGATCCGCCGCGCGGCCCGCATCAGCTCCGCCACGTCCCCGCCGGCCAGCTCGTACACGACGGTGGAGCCCTCCCGAGTGGAGGTCACGATGCCGGAGCGGCGCAGGACCGCCAGCTGCTGGGACAGCGCGGCGGGCTCGATCTCGATCTCGGTGAGCAGGTCGCGTACCGGCATCGGGCCGTCCTGGAGGAGCTCCAGCACCCGGATGCGCACCGGATGCCCGAGCATCCTGAAGAACTCGGCCTTGGCCTGGTAGAGCGGAACTGGCACGGTGTCGAACACTCCTCTTCACCCCGGTCACCCGGGGTATCACCCGGTGCTGGGTCCTCAGCTGCCTACGGACCCAGTCACCACATCATGTAGTGAATTGCATACTTTTGCAATTCATTGATTCGATGCCGGCTCTGCCGCAACGTGCCCCGGGGTCCTCGACGCGCCACTGCGGGTCTCCGACCGCCCCCTCGGAGCGGCGACCGCCCGCCAGTTACTGACACACACAGCCGGTGTCCCGCTGCGGGCCCGGTTGAGAAACCTCTACGGGATCAGCGAGGACGATGTGTTGTGTCAGTGCTCGGCCGGGTGCCAGGGGGCGTCTGGTCGGGTGGCACGCGCGTGGGCGGCAAGCCGTAGGGCGTACACCGGCCGGTCGCTGCCGGGGACGGGGCCGAGGTAGGTGTGGCCGGTCATGTGGCACCAGGCGGGCAGGTCGAGCGGGGCGGCCGGGTCGGTGGCGATGACGTGCACGACCGTGTCCGGCTCGGCGGCGTCGATCTGCTTGCGCAGCCGGAGCAGGAGGGTGACGCAGAGCAGGCCGGTGCCGTCGACGGTGAGGTCCGCCGCGGGTATCTCGCCGGCGGTCATCGGGGCACCGTCTGCGTGACGCGCCACAGGCGACGGGGCAGGTCGCCTTCCTCGAAGGCGTGGACCTCGTCCAGGGTCCAGCCGTCGGCGAGCGAATCGACCAGGTCGTGGGAGAAGAAGTGCACGGCAAAGCCGCCGTGTTCATAGATGTCGTCGCTGTGGGCGGTACCGACGCCGTAGTGGGCGTCGCCGGTGTGGCGGACGGTGTAGACGAAGTGTCCGCCGGGGCGCAGGACGCGGCGGACCTCTCCGACCAGGGCGTGGATCTCCTGGGTGGACAGGGCCATGCACAACAGCATGTGCGCGAAGACCGCGTCCACCGAGGCGTCCGGCAGGGGGAGCGGATCGCGTACGTCGTGCGTCGTGGTCGTCACCCGTCGGCCCACGCCCTGGGCGCGGGCCGCGTCCCGCAGCTGCTCCAGGCCGGTCGGGCTGAAGTCGGTGGCGTGGACGGTGAAGCCCTCGCGGGCGAAGTACAGGGCGTCCCGGCCGTGCCCGGCACCGAGCTCCAGGACGTCTTTCGCTCCGGCCGCGCGGAACAGTCCGGCGGCGTGGACGGCGGGCGCCGAGGGCTGTGCGCCGTACATGCCCGGGTGGTCGGTGTATGTGTTCTGCCAGTGCCGCCGCTGCGCGTCGCCCAGGCCCTGCTCGCTGTCCGCCACGTGCTCGCTCTCCTCGTACGACGGCCGGTGCCACCGCCAGCCTAGAGGGCGCAGGTCAGGGCCTGCCGCAGCTGGTCGGGCCCGGGGAGCCCCGCCAGACCATCGGGTGTTTTGTATACCCGGCAGGCGATCCCCCGGCGCGCGGCCGGGCTCGGCGAACGGGTCGCGGCCGTCGATCAGGATGGCGAGCTCCGGTCACCCACCGTTCAGACACTCGCCGGCTTCACCCGGACTCGCCGCGAGGGCGGCGACCCGTTCACGCCAGGGGACGTGGGGAGGCTGGGTGGCGACAGCTGCCGCATGGGCGGGCCAGAACCGCCGCGCGCCCTCTCCGCGACACGGACCACAGTGCGTCTCGTCCTCCACGGGCCGGAATAGGTGATCGTCGCCGGGGCCCTTGCAGACCACCAACTCGGCGACCCGTGGCGCGGGCCGGGTCTCGACGGTGGGTGGTGGTACCGCCTCCGGGAGCTTCTGTACGAGCCGGTGCCGCAGGAACCCAACCGCGGACCGCACCCCGCCCTCGGGCAGCCCACTGGTCAGCGCCCGCCGCAGATCGGCAGCCGTGACTCCGCGCCGCAACCACTCGGCGGCGGCCTCCGCGAGGCCGCGCGCCTCCCGCGCCCCCAGATGCAGCTCACGGTGCGCATGCCGCAACGAGAGCAACACCCGCTCCCCCTCGGCCACTTCCGGCGCGGATGCAGCTTCGGGCTCCGCTTCGGTGGGTGGGTGGGATGAGTTCTTCCCCAGTTCTTCCTCTACCGGTGTACAGCCACCGGCCACCCGACTCCTCGGCTGATCGACCGCCCGTTTCTGCGCACTCGGTGGCACCTCGGCACCCCGCCCATCCCGGAGCCCGGCCGCCGCCGCACCCGTGACCGGGTAGTTGACGAAGAGCTGAACGGTCACCCACCGGCCTCGGTCGTTCTGCTGATGCCACTCGTGCAGGAACCCGTCCTCGACCAGCATCCTCTTGGCCCGCTGATAGGCCCGTCCCGTGATGCCCAGCTGCCGCGCATGCTCGCTCAGCGGCTTGTCGGCCAGACCCTCGGGGAGCCCCTGCACGTAGAGGAGCAGAATCTTCGCGTCACTGTTCAGATGCGGATGACGCACCACGTCGTGCGAAGCCTTCGTGAAGCGCCGAGACGGCGCGATAGCATGCCAAAGCATCCCTGTGGACCTCGGTATCCACTCGTGGTGAAGGCCTCCGGACTGGTGTTGGTAGCACCGCCGGGGGCCGCCCCGTATGCGGATGCATACAGAGCGTGATGATGATGTCACCGTACCGCACCCGGCTCCCGCTCCACCACGCACAAGCCAATTTCCCCATGTAGCAGATGTACATCTGCTACATTGACTACATGAGCGAACCCGTTGTTGAGTCGATGGCTGAAGTTCGCCGCCACCTCGCGGACGTGATCGACCGCGCACGGCGCGACGAGACTCCGACGATCATCACCCGCCGGGGCAAGAGTGAGGCTGTACTGATCGACATCGACGAATATCGCCGACTGCGGGAAGTCGCCGAACAGCTTGAGGACGAGTGGCTCAACCGGCTGGCCGACAGGGCTGAATCCGAGGGCACGGACGGTTCCGTCTCCCTGGAAGAGATGGCCGCACTTCTCCGATCCGCCCCCTGACCCCATGGGCCACGTCACGCGGTTCACGCCGCACGCTCAGCGGGACTTGCTCAAGATCCCCCGCCAGGACGCTCTGCGCATCCTCATGCGCCTCACCGAACTCCAGAAGGCGTTGGACACCGGCGATGTTGCAGCCTTCGACATCAAAGCTCTCCAAGGGCATCACGCCCGTTGGCGTCTGCGGATCGGCGACTATCGGGCCGTGTACACCGTCGAGGACGGTCAGCTGATCCTGTGGGTGCTGACCGTGGGCAACCGCCGCGACGTTTACCGCGGCCTGTAGTCGACCGAGCGCCCGTCCGCCTCGTCCGCCAGGACTCCCACCGTCAGCTCGTGCAACAGCGCCGCATCCACGAACGGCGTCTCGGCGGTCGGCAGCGAGCGCCAATCCAGCGGCCAGGTCAGCCCATGCATCGCGGGCACCCCGACGAATGCCGCCGCCCGCCTGTCCCGGCTCATCGCCTCCGCACCGGCCGGCCAGCGGTAGGCACGCGCGGTTTGCGGCGGCAACAGGAAATACATGCTCCGCGCCCCGATCCGCGAGCGCACGATGGGGCCTGCCCGGAAGTCGGTGAACTGCATCAGCTCGTACGCGACTTGCTCGCCCTGCAGGCCACCGATCCGTACGGCGTCGAAGTGGATGCCCGCATACCGAAGGGCGTGGCCGCTCGCAGGCACCCACGAGGGCGCCGGGTCCAGTGAACTTTTCCGTTCCATACGGAAAGCGTCGCGCCCCACACGTACCGTGACCAGGGACACAAGGCGTCTGTGCACTGTTGTGCACTCGGGAGGTGAGTTGTGCACTCCGGTGGCCAAGGGGGCGGTAACGCCCAGATGTTCGGGACGCTATTGCGCTTCTTCCGGGAGCGGGCGGAGCTGTCGCAGGAGGCCCTGGGGCTGAAGATCGGCTTCTCGAAGTCGCAGGTGGCGATGGTGGAACGGGGGCAGCGGCCGCCGAAGGGCGACTTCATCGCGCGGGCGGACGAGGTGCTGGGTGCACAGGGTGCACTGCTGGCTGCGGCGAAAAAGCTCACGTTCAGCCACTTGGCTTCCTGGTTTGAGCCGTTCGCCGAGGAGGAAGCCACGGCATCTGCCAGGCACGAGTACGAGACGCATGTAGTACCCGGCCTGTTGCAGACGGAGGACTACGCCCGTGTCGTCTTTGGCGGTGCCCATCCGCCCATCGACGATGAAGAGGTCGAGGGCAGAGTGGCGTCCCGCTTGGCACGCCAGAGCCTTCTGAGCCGAAAACCCACGCCGGACATCAGCTTTGTTCTGGAACTCAGTGCGCTCACCCACCCGCTCGGCGGCCGCAAGGTATACAAGCATCAGCTCCAGCACATCCTCGATGTCGGGCAGCTACGGCACGTTCACATGCAGGTGATGTCACCGCATCGGGAGACCCATGCCGGGCTCAGTGGACCGTTCGTCCTCCTGGAGACCGTGGAGCGCCGCCAGCTCGCCTACCTCGAAGTTCAGAACCGCAACTTCCTCATCAGCGAACAACCGGATCTGGGAAACCTGTTCGGCAGGTATGGCATTCTGCGGGCGCAGGCTCTCAGCCCCGAAGAGTCCAGGAAGCTGATCGAACAGGTGGCGAAGGAACTATGAGCACCGACCTCAACTGGTTCAAGTCCAGCTACAGCGGCGAGGGCAGCGGTAACTGCGTCGAGGTCGCCGCCTGCCCCCGCACCGTCCACGTCCGCGACTCCAAGGACGTCACCGTCCCCGCCCTCGCCCTCTCCCCCGCCGCCTGGACCGCCTTCCTCGGGTACGCCGGCGAGGGCGACGCCTGACCGGCTGATGGGCAACTCCCGGGCGTATCCCGTCTACCGCAGCAGCGACCCCCTCGACGCGTACGCACAGGCGCAACGGCTGTGCGCGCTCCTCGACTCGCGGGACGCCGATGCGCATATGGGCGCGGAACTGCGGACGGTGGCCGACGTGCAGCGCATGGTGAAGCTGTTGCCGGATATGTCCTACGACCCGGACCGAGCGCCCACGGACCCGGTCACCGGCGACTATGTCTTCTTCACGGGGCGGACGCTGCCCGTGGACCCCGTCGAGCTGGAATCCTTGCTGCCGTTGTTGCTGAACGATGAGTTCGCGAGCGAAGGCGTCGAGGCGTCAGTCGAGGCGTCATTCGTGCACGCTCTGGGCAAGGGACCGGCAACGATCGGCTGGAGGGGCCGATGGCCGGACGACCCTGGGCCCGGGTCCCTGGGAAGCCCGAGGTACGACGGTGTCCAAGCCGTGTTCAACAGCGACGACAGCGACTGGGAACAGTGGGCCGACACCCACACCGTCTTCGTACACGTGACGAAGTTCGGCGACCTCGACCGGGCTCGGTGGCTGGCCGCGCAGATCGGCGGCGAAGTGCTGGGCGAGGCCGTGACCGGCTGGTGAGCGCGCGTCGGCGTGGCCGGGCGGTGACAGCCCTGTGGCCCGCCTGTCCCACCGGCTCAATAGGGTGTTGGCATGTCCAACGAGTCCCCGCTGATCCAGAGTCTGCGTACCGCTGTTGCCGCGGCGCCCTCCGACGTACCGCTTCGGCTGCATCTCGCCGAGTTGTTGCTCGGCGAGGGGCTGAACGACGCGGCTGTCACCGAGGCTGCCGTCGCGCTTCAGCATGCGCCGGGTGACTCCGCCGCGCGGGCGCTCATGGTCCGGGCGATGGGCATGCCCGCACCTGCCCCGGAAGCACCCAAGGCCCCCGAAGAGCCCGCGGCACCCGCAGCACCCGCGGCACCGGCCGGGTTCGACTGGCGTGCCGCCGAGGACGAGGTCAGGGGCGCCGTGCCGCCCCGCTTCGTCACATCCGAGACTCCCGAGACCCCGGTCCCGGTGGACGGTCAGGGTGCGCCAGGCGACGCCGCCACCTGGGAGGTCGACACCCCCGGTTCCGTGACGCTCGCCGATGTCGGAGGCATGCACGAGATCAAGGAGCGCCTCGAAGCCGCGTTCCTCGCTCCCATGCGCAACCCCGAGCTCGGCAGGCTGTACGGAAAGAGCCTGCGCGGCGGGCTGTTGATGTACGGGCCGCCCGGGTGCGGGAAGACGTTCATCGCGCGGGCCGTCGCGGGTGAGCTCGGCGCGAGCTTCATGTCCGTGTCGATCAACGACGTGCTCGACATGTGGATGGGCAACTCTGAGCGCAACATGCACGAGGTCTTCGAGACCGCCCGCCGTCAGGCGCCGTGCGTGCTGTTCCTCGACGAGGTGGACGCGCTGGGCGCCAAGCGGAGCCGTATGCACCACGGCGGGATGCGCAACACCGTCAACCAGCTGCTCACCGAGCTCGACGGCGTCGACGGGGCCAACGAGGGCGTGTTCGTGCTCGCCGCGACCAACGTCCCCTGGGACGTGGACATCGCGCTGCGTCGTCCCGGCCGGCTCGACCGCACCCTGCTCGTCCTGCCGCCGGACGCGCCCGCGCGCGAGGCGATCCTCCGCTACCACCTGCGCGACTGGCCGATCGAATCCGTCGACCTGGGCAAACTGGTCAAGGTCACCGAGGATCTGTCCGGCGCCGATCTGGCGCACCTCTGCGAGTCCGCGTCCGAGCGGGCGTTGCTCGACTCGACCCGTACCGGCACGGTCCGGATGATCAATATGAAGGACCTGCTGGCCGCGGCGAAGGAAGTCCGGCCGTCCACCGACCCCTGGTTCGCCTCGGCGCGCAATGTGGCGATGTTCGCCAACGAGGGCGGTATGTATGACGAGTTGTTGGCCTATCTGAAGAGGAAGCGCAAGCTTTGACCACCGCCGGGCAGGACCTCACCGAGCAGGCGTCCGCGCTGCTCATGCTCAACCGTGTCGACGAAGCGAAGGCGCTGCTGGCCAAGCGGCTCGCCCAGGACCCCGAGGACGTCCGCGCCTGGTCCCAACTGGGTCGCTGCCATGAGCGCGCCAAGGAGTACGAGAAGGCCGTCGAGGCGACCGGGGCGGCGCTCGCGATCGACCCGGAGTACGTCAACGCGCTGATCACCCGGACTTACGCGTTGCGTCGGCTGCGTCGCATCGACGAGGCGTTGGCGGCGGCGCAGGAGGCGGTGCGGCTCGCCCCGCATTTCTGCCAGTCGTACGTCGCGCTCGCCGAGGCGCTCAACGCCTGGCAGCCGCGCTGGCCCGAGGCGCTGGCGGCAGCGCAGGAGGCGGTCCGCCTGGCGCCGGAGGACACCTGGGCGTACGCCTCGCTGTGGAAGGCCGCGGTGCTCAACGGCAGGAGCGACATCAGCGAGTTGGCGGTGCGCGAGACCCTGCGCATCGACCCCAACGACGCCTGGGCGCTGGGCCTGCAAGCGGACAGTCAGGCCGCCGCGCCCGGAGCGGGGCCGAAGCAGCGCGCCGAGGTGTACGCGTCGGCGCTCGCCGCCGACCCGGCGTCGGACCGGATGCGCCTGGGGCTGGACCGGGCCGTGTTCCAGATGCTGCGCGGCACCCGGTGGCTCGCTGTGCTGAGTCTGGTGCTGGTGGGTGGAGCGATCAACCTGTTCCCGTCCGACGGGGACGGACCGGAACTGCCACTGCCGCTCGGCACTCGGCTGTATGTGCTGGCGCTGATCGGGGTGGTCTGGGCGTTCGGCGCGTGGCGGCGCTACCGGAAGCTGCGTGCGGGGGTGCAGCTGAGCGTGCGGTCGCTGGTGCAGCGGATGTTCTGGGCGCGGCTGGTACTCGTGCAGGCGGTGCTGGGGACGCTCTGCGCGGTGGCGATCGCGGCGGTGCCGTGGACGGACCGGGGCGTTCCGCAGGTGGTCTTCTGGGTGGGACTCGCCCCGACGCTGCTGACGATCTGGTTCGACCGGCCGCGCACGCGGTAGGGGCCGCGTGCGGCCTGGGCTGTCGCCCCCGACCGAGCCAGCGTCAGCCGCTGGGGCGCCGCGGGCACGATCCGCAGGTTCGCCCCGGCGGGAAAGGCCGTTACGGTGGCCTTGCTGTCCGCGGCGATCGACGGGTGCGCGTCGGGGAGGAAGTGCCAGTTCTGGCGGTAGGTGTGCGGGGCGGAGTCGGCGGGATCGAGACGGTCCGTGATCAGCCACAGGGCCCGGCCGCGCAGGAAGAGCACTGTCCGTGTGTGTCGTACGCCTGACGTCGCGTCACTCGACATGCGTATGACGTCGAAGACCGCGTTGGTGGAGAAGATGTCGCACGACGCCGGGGAGGCTGGGGCTTGGGCCCTGCCGTCGATCTCGACCGTCGTAGCGGACTCGGTGGTGGTGCGTAGCCAGTTGCTGCGCGGGTCCGCGCTGTAGGTGAAGGCACCCATGTTCGGCAGCAGCGCCCGGCCGTGGGCGTACACAGTGACGGCGAGCTCGTCGGGGTGGGCGTGCGCTCCTCGGTCGGCGTTGATGCGCAGGTACGAGGCGTCGGGGCGCCAGCCGTCGCGCAGCACTGCGACGCGAGTGTCGGGGTAGAGCACGGAGGTGTACGGCGGCGGGGTGCCCTTTTCGCCGTCCGTGGCGATGTGGCGCAGGTGGTCATCGTCGAGGACATCGGCGAGCGTCGCGAAGGCGGGGCGGCGGTCAGCGGTGCCGCTGTCGCCGTAGGAGGGGCCCCAGCCGCCGGGGAAGTTCTGGTCGGCGAGGAAGCGAGCCAGGCGGCGCAGGTCCTCCTTGCCGGCCAGCTCCTGGCCGTTCTGAGCGAAGTAAGCCATCAGGGAGGCGAAGGTCGCGGCCACGCCGTGCGCGTATTGGTCCGTCGATTCCGTGTACCCACCGTCGGGATACAGGACCTGGCTCAGCTGATGGGCAAGGAAGTCACCTGCGTTGGCGAGCCAGGCCCGGCTGTCTGTCAGCTCCGGGAAGTACAAGGCGATTTCGGCGAGTGCCTGCTTCTGGGCCTGCATCCAGTTCGGAGTGGGGTTCACCGCAGAGGTCAGGTACTGGCCCGACTTGTCGATGGCGCGAAGGAGCTCGACGTTCGCTTCCGGCGTCAGCGACGGACTGCTCCGCAGGATCTCGTACGCGTAGATCCAGTTGACAATGCGGTTGGCGGTATCGAGGCTGCGCGGGAAGGAGCCTGCTCCGTACGGGGTGCCGTAGCCGTCGGCGTCGTGGATGAAGTCGCGCAGGATTCCGACGAGTCCGACCGCGACATCCTCGTCGCCGTCCTTCCGGTACGCGTCCGCCATCGGGCCCGCGAAGTAGCAGCGCGGTAGCTGGTAGCTGTACTCCGGATCGGAGCCCGCGGGCCCCTTCCAGCCGAAGCCCCCCGGGTCGCCCTGCCAGGAGAAGGTGTTCTGGACCGTGTTGGCCCAGGTGCGCTTGGTCTCGTCGAAGGTCTCCAGGGTCTGGTAGACGAGCACGCGCTTGGCGTCGGCGGTCGTGAAGTTGCGGCCCGTGAGGCGGAGGACGGCCGACTTGGGAGCGGCGGTCAGACCCGTCAGCTCGAACGCTACATAGGACTTTCGGGTTTCTGGACCGAAGGCCCCCGTTCCTTCGTCGCGCACCTCCAGGACGGGTTCGGCACCGAAGACGCGCTTCGCGTCGTCGCCCGCCTTGATGTACGTGTCGGCGGACGCGGCGAAGGTCACCGTGGAACCGTCGGCGTGGGTGACGACGAGCGCGGGCTGCCCGGAATCGGCGCTGCGCGAGGCGAACACTGCCGTCGAAGGTTCTTTATGGCGGGCCATCAGGAAAAAGGAGGCGGTCCCGGAGGCGTACGAACGTCTCAGCGCGTCTGTGACGTCCGCCTCGACCGTGGCCTCCTGCCCGGTGACGGTCACGGTGTCCTGCAGGATTTCGCCCGTGCCGAGCGTCCATATGTGGTCGAGGAACAGGGGGATCAGTCCGGGACGGAAGACCCCGTTGTAGAGATACGGCAGTGTGGTGCGCGCGGACCGCCGGCGGAAGTGCTCGCTCAACTGCCCGGCCGCGCCCGCATAGTCGCCCGCCTTTACCGCCTGCTCCACCGGCGCGAGCGTGGGCGCCGCCGCGTAGTCGATTCGGGCAGGCACGGACCACATGCCCGACGCCGCGTCCCAGACGCCAAAGAGGGCATGGTCGGGGTTGTCGCCCTCGGCGACTACAGCGGCGGTTCGGGAAGCGCTTTCCGCCTGGGCGGCACCAATAGGCAGTGTCAGCGTGGCAGTTGCTCCAGCCAGGGTGCCCAGGACGCCTCTGCGCGGGAAGAATGTGCGAATTGGGCCGGGCTCGCTCATGGGCAGCTCTCCATCGGATAGAAACCGTTTGCTGTGCGGCTCGATGGCCTATCGTTCGGTCCCGCTGTCCCAGAGTCAAGGGGCTGATTCGGCGTAGTCGGGCTTCAGCTTGGCGTCACACAGCTCCCCGCGAACGGCCCGAGCACATCCGCCGCTTCGGCGAGTACTCCACCCACGAACTCGGCATCCAGCCCGAGGCGTACGACCCGCACCTTGACGTCGATTTCAGCCCGCTACGCGGCGACAGTCCGCCCGCCTTGGACGGCTATGGGCAGGCAGCGTGACACCGCGCGAACGTCGCGCCGCCGCTGGGGCAGATTGGACTTCATTGTGCTTGTGGACGGTACTGGTGCCTCAAGGCGTGCTCAGCAGTCAAACACCAACCAGCAGATGTCGTTCCGCAACCGCTGGTCGTCAAGTACAAGCTCGCGTATCGCCTCCGGGAGCTGGTCACGCTGCCACTGGCACTCGAGTCGCCCTGCGGCCTCACTCTCGCCTTCCGGCGCGGCAGCACGTGCGGCCTTGATCGCATAGGCGGCCGCACCGAGCTCGTGCGCGGCGACGTGGGCGACAGCCCCGGCCTGGCCAGCAGCGTACGCAGCATGCCGTGCTGCCCCACGCAGGTCTCTGGCCGCACCCATGGCATGGCCACCCGCCGCGCGTGCCTGGGTCATCTTGACCTCGCCACGCACCCAGGCGCGGGCGTGCTCGATCGCCTGACGCGGCCGTGGGTCCTCAGGCTGAGCGGACTCGAAGAGGTCAAGGACGTGCTCCGCGCAAGATGCCGCCCAAAGAGCGAGGGGGTGGTGATCCGAATCAGTGAGGGTCCCACCGCGGCGGATCGTCACGAAACGCGGGTCCCGGACCTTCGGGAGGATCATGGTTGGCACTCCTTTGCTGACATCCGCCCCACACCCAAGGGCGCGCACGCGCGCCTGGCACGCCTACCAGTAAAGCCTGCAAACCAGGTGGTTGACTCTGTGGGGGGCTGCTGCCCCGTCCTGTCGTCAAACGGTGGCGAGGACCTTGCGGTCCTCGACTTCGGCGGGGCGGGCGCTGATGGAAACCATGCCCCGCGCCGCCGTGCCGCTCGGAGGTGGGCCGCGGACATTCCCGCAATCACGCCCTGGCCGCACCGCCGCCGGCGCCCCCGCCCCGGATCGGGCCCGTACCGCCGAGAACCGTCGTGCGACGCGGTCAGCGGGCGAGCCGGCCGAGGAGCGAACCGGCGGCGGCGATGCCGACGCACGCGGCGAGACCGAGTACCCCCAGGTCGAGGCCGAGGTGGGCCGGCGTACCGATGAGCAGTCCGCGCAGGGCGTCGACCTCGTAACTCAACGGGTTCACCTTGCTGATCGCCTGGAGCCAGCCGGGCATCAGCGCGACCGGGTAGAGCGCGTTGGAGGCGAAGAACAGCGGCATGGTGATGGCCTGGCCGATACCCATCAGCCGGTCGCGGGTGAGGACGATCCCGGCGATCGACATCGACAGGCAGGAGAAGAACGCGGAGGCGAGAACGACCACGACGACCACGCCCAGCAGTCGCAGCGGGTTCCAGGTCATGCCGACGCCGAGCACCACGGCGATCACAATGACGACTGCCGCCTGGATCACGGCTTTCACCCCGGCGGCGAAGGCCTTGCCGGCCACCAGGGCGGTTCTGGGCGTCGGCGTGACCATGAGTTTGGTGAGGACACCGGAGTCCCGCTCCCAGATGATCATGATGCCGTAGAAGATCGCGATGAACATGGCGGACTGGGCGATGATCCCGGGCGCCAGGAAGTCGAGATACGGAACGCCGCCGGTGGGGATGGCGTGGATACGGGAGAACGTCTGGCCGAAGATCAGCAGCCAGAGCGCGGGCTGGACGGCGCGGGTGTAGATCTCGGCGCGGTCGTGGCGCAGCTTCTGCAGTTCGACGGCGCACATCGCCGCGACCCGCGCGGGGACGACGCGCCAGCCCGTGCGGGCGGGCGGCGGCTCCAGGAGGAGGGCGAAGCGGCCGTCGGGCGAGCCGGGTTCAGCCGCGGCGGGATGCGGTGCGACGGGTACGGCGGACATCGTTGAAGGCTCCCTTCTCTCCGGGAGAACCGGGGTCGTCCAGGCCGCTTCCGGAGTGGTACCGGAAGACGTCCTCCAGGGTCGGTGGCGGCGGAGCCGTATCGCCGGGCTCCTCGCGGTGCGCGACCAGCTCGCTCTTGAGCTCGGCGGGCGTGCCGAGCGCGCGCAGTCTGCCCAGATGCATCAGGGCGAGCCTGTCGCAGCGCTGGTCGGCCTCTTCCATGGAGTGGGTGGTGACCAGCACCGTCATCCCGGTGCCGACACGGATCTCGGTGATGCGGTCCCAGACGCTGTCGCGCGCGATCGGGTCCAGGCCGATGGTCGGTTCGTCCAGAATCATCAGGCGGGGTGCGCTGACCAGCGCCTGCGCGAGTTCGAGGCGGCGCACCATGCCACCGGAGTACGTGGCGGCGAGCCGGTGCGCCTCGGGCCCCAGCCCGACCGCGTCCAGCGCCTGCCCGACGCGGGCGGCGCGGTGGCGGCGGGGGACGTCGAAGACACGGGCGAAAAGGGCGACGTTCTCCCGGCCAGTGAGGGCGGCGTCAGCCGACAGCTGCTGCGGTACGTAACCGAGCAGACGCCGTACGGCCATCTTCTGCCGGGCCGCGTCGTGGCCGAACACATCGATGACGCCGGGGGGTACGGGCAGCAGCGTGGCGATCGCACGCAGGGTGGTGGTCTTGCCCGCGCCGTTGGGCCCGAGGAGTCCGAAGACCTCGCCGGGGCGGACGAGCAGGTCCAGGCCGTCGACGGCTTTCGAGGTGCCGAAGGAGTAGGTCAGACCGGTGCAGCGGAGGGCGGGAGTCATAGGGCCTCCTCTCCTTCGCGCAGTGACTCGGCGAGTCTGCGCAGTGACGGGAGCGCGGCGGTCAGCGCGGCCCGGTCGGCGGCGTCGAGTTTCGCCACGTGTTCGCGGAAGAGCGCGTCACGCCGGGCCCGCCAGTCCCGCAGCCGGCCGACGCCCGCCGGGGTCGGGTGGAGGAGCGCTGCCCGCCCGTCGCCGGGGTCCGGCTCCCGTCGCAACAGGCCTTCCGCGACCAGATGGTTGACCAGCGTGGAGACGGAGTTGGGCGCGAGGCAGAGTTCGCGCGCGGCCGCCGAGACCCGGATTCCGGGCCGGGCGGCAACCAGCCGCAGCAGTTCCGCGTGCGCTCCGCGCAGCCGGGGCGTGGGCAGACCGCTCCACAGCCGCCGCCGGGCGAGCCGCTGAATGCGGGGCAGAAGTCCGGCGAGTTCTTCGGGGAGATCACTCGCCACCACCTGCCCATTTTACCTCTGTTTGCGATGTATCACGTGGCAGAGCCCCGACGAAAGGGGCCATCGCCGAGCGGTGCGTCAACGGGCCGGGGCGCGGCCGCGCCGTCACCTCACCCCGCCGGGAACCGCTCCCCGCACCGGCTGCAGAACACCGGCGCCGGGTCCGGCGAGAGGCGGCCGCACTCGGGGCAGACCCGGTCCAGCATGCAGGGCCCCTCGCCGCCTTCGTGCGCCACCGACGCGTGGACCGACGGCTTGATGGTCAGACCCGGGCGGCGGCGGTGGACGGTCAGGTACGCAAGCCCGTCCGGGCCCGCCGCGAGAGCGCGGCGGGAGGTGCGGGGAAGCCAGACGGCCGTGGTGGGGGTCAGCTCCAGCGCCTCCGTGCCCGTGCCCGTGCGTGCGAGGACACGGCCGCTGCCCGCGATGACGACGAGGAGGACGTCGAGGATGTCCTCCTGATGCTCGCCGACCTCGCCGCCGGGCGGCAGACGCACCAGATTGGCGTCCAACTCACGCCCTTGTTCAGCCAGTTGCCAGAGGGCGCCGCGCTCCTCCGGGCCCGCTTCGGTGAGCAGTTCGTCGAGTACGGCCAGGATCCGGGCGGTGGAATTCACGGCAGCCAGGTTACGCCCCGCCATAATCTGGCTCCTTTGCGCCGAACCGGAGGGACGCCGCCATGGACCGTGAACCCGACGACAAGTACCCGCCGATCGAGCCGTACGACCACGGGATGCTCGACGTCGGCGACGGCAACCTCGTGTACTGGGAGGTCTGCGGCAATCCGGACGGCAAGCCCGCGCTCGTCGTCCACGGGGGCCCCGGGTCGGGGTGCGGTGCGGGGGCGCGGCAGTATTTCGACCCGGACCGGTACCGGGTCGTCCTCTTCGACCAGCGGGGCTGCGGCCGGTCGACCCCGCACGCGAGCGACCCCGCCGCCGACATGCGGTACAACACGACCGGCCGTCTGATCGCCGACATGGAGCGGCTGCGCGTGCACCTCGGGATCGGCACGTAGCTGCTGTACGGCGGGTCCTGGGGTTCGACGCTGATCCTGGCGTACGCCGAGGAACATCCGGACCGGGTCTCCGAGATCGTGATCCCGGCCGTCACCACGACCCGGCGCAGCGAGATCGACTGGCTGTACCGGGGCGCCGGGCAGATCTTCCCGGAAGCGTGGGACCTGTTCCGGGCCGGGGTGCCGGAGGCCGAGGGCAAGCCGACCCCGGACGTCCTCGCCGCGTACGCCCGGCGGATGGAGAGCCCGGACGCGGAGGTACGGGCGAGGGCGACGGCGGACTGGTGTGCCTGGGAGGACGCGGTGCTCTCCCACGAGACGTACGCGGGACCGCCCCCGTACAGCGGCAGGCCGGGCAGGGCGCAGCAGGCCCTGGTGCGGATCTGCTCGCACTACTTCTCCAACGGAGCCTGGCTGGAGGAGGGGCAGTTGATCCGGAACGCCGGGCGGCTGGCTGGGATCCCGGGCGTGCTGGTGCACGGCCGGCTCGACCTGGGCGGGCCGCTGATCACCGCCTGGGAGCTGGCCCGGGCATGGCCGGACGCGGAGTTGACCGTGATCGACGGGTCGGGGCATCTGGGCGGCGCGGCGACCAGCCGGGCGGTGCTGGAGGCGCTGGACCGGTTCGCGTCGCGGCACTAGGTCCTCATTTTCGGATCAGGCCGGGCGCGCGGGGGCCGGCACGCAGATCTGCGACGGGCCGCCCCACCGTGCACGCAGTTGCAGTGGAGTGTGGGGCGCGCTGTTCATTTATGAGCGCTGGAGCGATTTTGCAATCATCTATTGACATGCATATGTAACGCCCGTCACAGTCGTCCCGCCAGTGATCCCGACCACGTCGAATCTGGAGTCCTTCATGTCTGAAGTCCCCGCAGTCTCGCGGCGATCGGTTCTCGGAGGGGCAGTGGCCACGGGCGCGATCGCCGTCGGCTTCGGAGCCGCCGGGTCCGCCCCCGCGCTCGCCGCGCCGGGCGCTTCCGGTGCGGTCACGGCCTCCGAGCCGCGCCGCATCGCCGGCCAGACCTCCATGATCAACGTGCCGTACGAGGTGCACCGGACCGTCCGGGTCGCCGTCATCGGCCTCGGCAACCGCGGCAACGGCATGAGCACGGGCTGGTCCGCCGTGCCCGGCTGCCAGGTCACCGCCGTCTGCGACATCCGCCCGGACCGCGCCAAGCGCGTCGCTGACAACCTGGTCAAGGCGGGCAAGCCGCGCCCCGCCGAGTTCGGCGGCTCCGCCGACTCGTACGCCGAGATGCTGAAGCGGGACGACATCGACCTCGTCTACATCGCCACGCCCTGGGAGTTCCACTACCCGCAGGGCAAGGCCGCGCTGCTGGCCGGCAAGCACGTCATCGTCGAACTTCCCATCGCCACCCAGCTCGACGAGCTGTGGGACCTGGTCGACACCTGCGAGCAGACCCGACGACACCTGATGCTCGCCGAGAACTGCTCGTACGGCCGCAACGAGTTGGCGATGCTCAAGATGGCGCACGACGGCGTGTTCGGCGACGTCACGAACGGCCACGGCGGTTACCTGCACGACCTGCGTGCGCTGCTGTTCTCGGACACGTACTACACGGACTCCTGGCGCCGCCTGTGGCACACCCGCAGCACCGCCTCCTTCTACGCGATGCACGGTCTCGGCCCGGTCGCCGCGGCGATGGACATCAACCGCGGCGACCGGATGACCACACTGCGCGCCACCGCGACGGCCCCGAAGGGCCTCGCCGACTACCGCGAGCGCTTCGTCCCCAAGGGCCACCCGTCGTGGAACGAGACCTACATCAACGGCGACCTCGTCACCTGCATGATCGAAACTGCCAACGGCCGGACGATCCGCGCCGAGCACAATGTGAGCGAGCCCCGCCCGTACAGCCGCATCAACAGCCTCGCCGGCAGCCGCGGCATCTTCGAGGACTACGCCGGAAACTCCTCCACCGGCGCCCGGGTCTACTTCGAGCCCGACCACGGCGACGACGCCTGGCGGGACTTCGGGTCGTACCGCAAGGAGTTCGACCACTGGCTCTGGAAGAAGATCGGCGACGACGCCGCGAACAACGGCGGCCACGGCGGCATGGACTACGTCCTGCAGTGGCGCACCGTGCAGCTGATGCGCGCCGGCCTCGTGCCCGACATCGACGTGTACGACTCGGCGGCCTGGTGCGCGCCGGTGCCACTGAGCGTCATGTCTCTGGAGAAGAAGGGCAAGCCGGTTGCGATCCCGGACTTCACCCGGGGTGCGTGGGTGAACCTCCGTCTCGGCCTCGACTCGCGCATGGCCGAGATGCCGCCCGTGTGATTCCGGCCCACGTCCAGCCCTGTCCGCTGAACCCTGGCCGAGCACTGCCCGAACCGTGAGAGAAGGAGCGAGCATTCATGTCCGTACTTGTGACCGCAGCCCGAAGAGCCGCGGCGGCCCTGGCGGTGGCGGCGGTGGCGTTCACCTCCGCCCCCGCGAGCGCCGCGTCGCACGACGCGGCCGCGTCCGAGGCGCGCACCCAGGTGACGATCGCCCCCATCGACCTGAACGGCCCTGCCATCTCGGAGGTGAAGGTCACCGTCACCAATGAGGGACCCGATCGCCTGCGCCGGCTCAAGGTCACCTTCAACGGCCCGGTCGGCTGGGCCGTGCAGCCCGCGGTGCGCAGCGTCGACGGTTCGTACCAGCCGGGCGCCGCGGCCACGGCGGAGTTCCGGATCCAGGTACCCGAACAGCGTGCGGGCTTCACCATGCGCACGTTCACGGCCAGCGCCACCTACGAGGGAGGCGACGGCCGGGGCACCGCCATGGGCACACGGGTCGAGCGCTCCGGCCCCGCACTGGCCCGCCTCTCCGACGCGTACAACAACGTGGCCATCACCAACGAGAACGAGACCAAGGCTGGTAACTACGACGGCGAGGGCAACAGCTTCTCCGCGCAGAAGCTCGCCGCGGTCGGGCTGACGCCCGGAGCGTCCGTCACCGCCCTCGGCGCCCAGCTGACTTGGCCTGCCGCGGCCCCCGGCACGAAGAACAACGTGTCGAGCACCGGGCAGGCCGTGAAGGTCGACGGCAAGGGCAGCAAGCTGGTCTTCCTCGGCTCCGGCGTCGGCTACGGGGCCGCCGGCACGGCGACGGTGATCTACACCGACGGGTCGAGCACCACCGGGTCGATCGGCTTCCCCAACTGGTCGTTCCAGGAGGCAACGGCACACGGCGCGACGCTGGTGAAGTCGTCGGACGGCCGCAACCGTCCGGATGGGTACGGCAACGCGGGCATCGCCTACCGGGTCTTCGCCCACTCCATCACCCTGGATCCGGCCGAGCAGGTCGAACTCGTGGTGCTCCCGGCCAATGCCGGCATCCACCTCTTCGACATCGCGTTGGCTCCGTAACTCCTCTCGAACACCACGTGCGCCGGCCGGCGGAGGACACATCCTCCGCCGGCCGGCGCGGTTGTTTGGCCGCGCGGCGCGTGGCAGCCGTATGGGCTGCCTTCTTCTCACAGGCATGCCCCGCCTTCGCGGTAATGCGCTTCCCATTGCATTCCATACCCCTAGGGGGTATGTTTTCTCGCGTTCAGGGATACCCCCCAGGAGTATGTGAGGTGAGTGAGATGTCCGCAACATCGCCGCAGCCGTCCCCGCGCAGATGGTGGGGGCTGGCGCTGATCGCCATGGCGCAGTTCATGGTGATCATGGATACGTCCATCATCGGCGTGGCCCTGCCCGAGATGCAGACCGACCTGGGGTTCACCCAGGGCAATCTGTCCTGGGTGTTCAACGCCTACGTCATCGCGTTCGGCGGACTGCTGCTGCTGGGTGGCCGCCTGTCCGATCTCCTGGGCGCCAAGCGGGTGTTCAGCGCCGGCTGGGCGGTGTTGGCCGTCGGGTCGCTGATGGCAGGGCTCGCGAACGAGGTGTGGGTGGAGCTGGCCGGGCGCGCCGTGCAGGGCGCCGGCTCGGCGCTGATCGCACCCTCCGCGCTGACCTTGCTGATGATGCTGTTCGGGTCCAACCCGAAGGAGCTGACCAAGGCGTTCGCCCTCTACGGCGCGGCCGCGCCGGCCGGCGGCACGGCCGGCGTCTTCCTGGGCGGCGTCATCACCCAGTACACGAACTGGCCGTGGGTCTTCTACCTCAACATCCCCGTGGCCGTGCTCGCCCTGGTGGCGACTGTGGGCCTGATGCCCTCCGCCCCACCCGCGCGCGGCTCGATCGACGTTCTCGGCGCGCTCACCGTGACCGCCGGCCTCGGCGCCATCGTCTACGCGGTGGTCCGTGCCCCCGAGGTCGGCTGGGCAGCGGGCGAGACCTGGCTGGTGATGATCGCAGGAATCGCCCTGACCGGACTGTTCGTCGCTCGTCAGGCCAAGAGCCGTGCACCCCTGATGCGGCTGAGCATCCTACGCACGCCCAACCTCGCCGGCGCCAACCTCGCGCAGCTGCTGCTGGCCGGGGCGTGGATCCCGATGTGGTTCTTCCTGAACCTCTACCTCCAGCAGGTTCTCGACTTGGGAGCCTTCGCCTCCGGAGCCGCCCTGCTGCCGATGACCGGCGCGGTGATGCTGATGATGATCGTGTTCGCGCCCCGGTTCATGAACCGCTTCGGGCCGCGCACGATGATCGTCTCCGGCATGGTGGCGCTCGCCGCCGGCATGCTGTGGCTGTCCTTCGTCCGCCCCGACGGCTCCTACGCGGTCGACGTGCTGCCCGCCTCACTGCTCGCCGCCGTCGGCATGTCGCTCGCCTTCATCCCCTCCCTCGGCACGGCCATCTCCAGCGCCCGCCCGGAAGAGGGCGGCCTGGCTTCCGGCATCGTCAACACCAGCTACCAGATCGGCTCCGCCCTCGGCCTGGCCGCGATGACCGCCATCGCCGCCTCCCAGGGCGCCGACCAGCTCGGCAACGCATCCGCCCTGACGGACGGATTCTCAGCGGCCTTCCTCGGTGCCTCCGCCATCGCCGCCGCCGGAGCCGCCCTCGCCCTCACCACGCTGCGCGCCAAGCAGTCGGCCGCGCAGCCCGAGCCGGAAACATCCCCCGTCGCCTGACCACCAGCCGACGCTCTCACCGCACACGCGATCGGCCGCGAATCCTGCAGGGTTCGCGGCCGATCACTGGCACACGCGCTTTCACCGCCAGAACCCGCAAAGCTTGCCGGGAGGAGCACCAGGACCTTTTTCCCGGATCGGGCCGGGCTCCCCGATCGGGCTCGATTCCCAAGAAATGCCCTGGACGCCGGGGGTGCGGGACGGGCCGTCGGGCGGTCATGGAAAGCTGTGCGAACGCCGTGATCCAACGGCCCCTTGCCACCCCCCGTGACACCCCCGAGGGATACGACGTGAGATCGCACCGAAAAATTTGGACCACGGCTGCCGTCACGACGGCAGCCGTGGCAGGTTTCGTGGTGTTCCAGAACGTGACCGGCGACTCCGCAGACAACAGTGACAGCAAGGCCGGTCCGGTCAGGACCGACGTACGGAAGACGGCACTGAACGTGGCCGCGGACGGCAGTTCCGCGTCGCTCGGCCGACGGGACACCGCACCGTTCAGCATGCTGGGGGTCACCTGGACCGACCCGGCGGCGAAGGTGACGGGAGCGGTCGAGGTACGGACCAGGTCGGTCGCGAACGGCACCTGGACCTCCTGGACGCCGCTGGAGACCGACATCGACGGCCGTATGGAGGCGGGTCCCGGCGTCCGCGGGTCCACCGAACCTCGGTGGGTCGGCCCGTCCAACGGTGTCGAGGTACGCGTCACCGCGGGCGCCAAGGTCTCCGCGAAGCTGCCCGCCGGGCTGCGGCTGGACACCGTCGACCCCGGCAAGGGCTCGTCGCTGCACGCGGCCCCGGCCGCCTTCGCCGCCGAGACCGACGCCCCCACCGACGACCCGTCGTCGTCCGAAACCCCCCGGGCCGATCCGACGGACACCGCGGAACCGACCCCCACGGTCACGGAGACCGACACCGCCCCGGCATCCGAGGCGCCGCCCGTGGCACCATCCGACACGGCGACGGACAGCCCCTCGCCCACCGCGAGCGACACCTCCTCGCCGACCGCGAGCACCTCGCCGACCGCGTCCCTGCCGCCCGCGCCGCCGTCGACCGTGCCCAAGCCGCCCATCACCTCGCGTGCGGGCTGGGGCGCCGACGAGTCGATCAGCCCGGAGGCACCGGAGTACAACGACACGGTCAAGGCCGTCTTCGTCCACCACACCGCAGGGACCAACGACTACTCCTGCGCCGACTCCGCGGCCGTCGTGCGCAGCGTGTACGCGTACCACGTCAAGAGCAACGGCTGGAAGGACATCGGCTACAACTTCCTGGTCGACAAGTGCGGGACGATCTTCGAGGGCCGCAAGGGCGGCGTGGACCGGCCGGTCCTCGGCGCACACACCTACGGCTTCAACCGGGAGTCGGCCGGCATCTCCGTCCTCGGCACCTACACGGACACGGCAGCCCCGAGCGCGGTGACCACCTCGGTGGCCCGGATCGCCGCGTGGAAGCTCGGCCAGTACAAGGTCGACCCGGCGGGCACCACCATGCTCACCGCGGGCGCCACCGGCAGCAACCTCGCCGGCACCAAGTTCACCGCCGGTACGCAGTACTCCTTCAAGACGCTCTCCGGCCACCGCGACGGCTTCGCGACCGAGTGCCCCGGCACCAAGCTGTACGGGCAACTGCCCGCGATCCGCAGCCTCGCCGCGGGCCCCGTCACCGGACTGGCCATCAAGTCGGTGACCGGCGCCACGCTCTCCGGGACGTCGTACTACACCAAGTCCGCGATCACGGTCGGCTGGTCGGCGAGCACGCCGAGCGCCTTCATCTCCAAGTACGAGCTGCTGGTCGACGGCAAGAGCGTCGCCACCGCCGCGGGCACCGCCACTTCGGCGAAGGCCACCCTCGTCGCCGGCACGCACTCGGTCCAGGTCCGCGCCACCCACCAGTCGGGGAAGACGGCCCTGTCCGCGGCGGCGACCGTGGTCGCCGACCAGACGGCGCCGAGCTTCACCACCAAGCCGAATCTCGCGCTGCGCACCGGCACGGTGAACACCACCGCCGTCCCGCTCACCCTGAAGTGGAAGGCGACCGACGCCGCGTCGCTCAAGGAGGTCCGGCTGACCGCTCCGGTCGCCAAGACCTACGGTCCGACCACCACGAGCGCCTCGCACACCGCGAAGTCCGGCGTGGCGACCACCTGGTCCATGAGCGCCTACGACCTCGCGGGCAACACCGCGGCCGCCTCCGTCTCCGGCACCCCGGTCATCCTCCAGGAGACCTCGGCCACGAAGACCGGCACCTGGACGACCAAGTCCTCGTCCTCGTACCTGGGCGGCAAGTCGTACTCCAGCTCCTCCAAGAGCGCGAGCCTGAGCTGGACGTTCACCGGCCGTTCGGCCGCCTGGGTGGTTTCGCGCGCCGCCACGTCCGGTCAGGCGTACGTGTATGTCGACGGTACGAAGGTGGCCACGGTCGACCTGAAGTCGTCCACCACCAAGTACCGCGACGCCCTGTGGACGAAGAGCTGGTCCACCAGCGCCAAGCACACCGTCAAGATCGTCGTCGTCGCCACCTCGGGCCGTCCGGCGGTCACGACGGACGGCCTCGTCTACCTCAAGTAGCCGCTGCGGTCCGCTGACGGACGTACCCGCATGACCTGAGCCCGGCTCCGCGCACCTGTGTCGCAGAGCCGGGCTCAGGCGTTCCGCCGGCCCCGTCGCCTACGGGGTGCGGGTCGTGCCGGTCGCGGAGTGCGGGCACACCATCATGCTGGACAACCCCGAGGCGTTCGCGAGGGAGACCGCCCGGGGGCTGGGGCTCGCCTGACGGGAGCCGGCGCCGACAGGCTCTCAGCCGCCGAGCGCGGCTGTCACGGCGACGACGGCGAACATCAGCACGAGCACGGCCGCCATGATGCGGTTTCTGGTCTTCGGGTCCACCCGTCGAGCCTAACCGCACCGCTCAGTGTCCCAGCGGCCAGGATGCGACCACCTCGTACCGCGGCTGCTCCCCCGGCACCCCGGAGACCGGCAGATTGCTGCGTACGAGAGCGACCTCGCCGACCTCCCACGGTGTGCCCTCGAAGGTGTCCAGGGCCTCCAGATAGGGGCGCAGGTCCGCCTCGGCGCGGCTGCGGGCGAGGGTGAGGTGCGGGGTGTAACGGCGGTGCTCGTCCATCGGCACGCCGGCGCGGCGGGCGGCGGCGTCGGCGCGCTCGGCGAGGAGCCTCAGCGTGTCGAGGCCGCCCGCGGCCCCGGCCCACAGCACATGGCCGTCGAACCGTCCGCCGCGGTGGATGCGCAGCGGGAACCGCTCGGTGCGACCGGCGGCGCGCGCCAGCCGCTCGTGCAGATCGGGCAGCAGCGCGTCGTCGACCACACCGAGGAAGGCGAGCGTGAAGTGCCATGCGTCGATTCCGGTCCAGCGCAGGCCACGGGCGCCCGGAAGGCTGTGCAGCGGGGCGACGGCACGGCGGAGCTCCGCGATGGCGGTGTCGGGCGGCAGGACGGCGACGAACAGTCTCATGCGGCTCATGAACCGAGTGTCGCACCGTAACGGCGTGTCCCGGTCACCGTGCGTATCGTTGTACTACGTGGCTGCCCGCGCCGTGCGGCAGCGGGGAGGAGCGCCACGATGACCGTCGTAGACACCGACAGGATCGAGATGGCCGAAGAGCGCGACGAGCGGACTCTGGACTCCATGTTCGAGTGGCTCGAGAAGATGCCCGTCCCCGAGGGAATCAAGACCGAGATCGTCGGGGGAAACATCTTCATGTCGCCTCAGCGGAACACCCACTGGGACATCATTGCCGACATTTTCGAGCAACTGCGGGCCACGTATCCGCGCAGGCGCGTGAAGTCCGATGTGCGGGTCGACTTTCCTGGACACCTGAACGGGTTCGCGGCAGATGTGCTGGCGCTGAGGGAGGACGCCGCGAAGGACGGCAAAGGAAACTGGCTGTTCTCGGGTGTGGAGTTCGTGGCCGAGGTGATCTCGAAGGGCACCGCGGCGAACGACTACGGACCGAAGAAGGACGCGTATGCGGCGGCGGGCGTTCCGGTGTACGTGATCGCCGACCCGTACAGCGGCGAGTGCCACGCCTTCCGGAATCCCACGAACGGCGTGTACGGATCGAAGCTGACCGTGCTTTTCGGCACAGACATCGACCTCACCGACACCCCCGTCGGTATCACCCTCCGAACCGACGAGTTCCCACGCGACTGACGTACTCCGCACATGCAGCGGCCCCGACCGGCAGGTTCACCGGTCGGGGCCGTGTCACATCCGTGACGGACCGGCCTCAGGCCGCCGTCGCCAGCTGTTCGCGCGGGACGAACCGCACATGCGGGTGGCCCGGCCGCAGGTCGACCTTGAGGCGCAGGCCGCCGACCCGGGCCAGCATGAAGCCGACGCCGAGCGCGGCCAGCAGCGAGAACGCACCGCCGACCGCCATGGCGGTCCGGACGCCATACGCGTCGCTGATCCAGCCCACGACCGGGGCGCCCACCGGCGTACCCCCGACGAAGACCATCATGTACAGGCTCATCACCCGGCCGCGGACGGCCGGGTCGGCCGCCATCTGGACGCTCGTGTTGGCGATGATGTTGGTCGTCAGGCCGATCATGCCGATCGGGACCAGCAGGATCGCGAAGAGCCAGACGGACGGCGACAGGGACGCGATGATCTCCAGGAGACCGAACGCGGTGCCCGCCGCCACCAGCATCCGCAGCCGCGAGGAGCGGCGGCGGGCGGCGAGCAGGGCACCGGCCAGGGAGCCGGCGGCCATGAGGATGTTGAAGAACGAGTACATCCCGGCGCCGCCGTGGAAGATCTCGTCCGCGAAGGCGGTGAGCCAGATCGGGAAGTTGAAGCCGAACGTGCCGACGAAGCCGACGAGGACGATCGGCCAGATCAGCTCGGGGCGGCCGGAGACATAGCGCAGCCCCTCGCGCAGCTGCCCCTTGGCGCGCGGCACGACGACCGCCTTGTGCAGTTCGCTGGTACGCATCATCAGCAGACCGGCGAGCGGGGCGAGGAACGACAGACCGTTGAACATGAACGCCCAGCCGCTGCCGACGGTGGTGATCAGGACACCGGCGACGGCGGGGCCGATGAGCCGGGCGGACTGGAAGTTGGCCGAGTTCAGGCTGACCGCGTTGCGCAGCTGGGCCGGGCCGACCATCTCGGAGACGAACGACTGGCGGGCCGGGTTGTCGACGACCGTGACCATGCCGAGAAGGAAGGCGATCAGGTAGACGTGCCAGACCTGGACGACTCCGGAGAGCGTGAGGACGGCGAGGGCGATGCCGCAGAGGCCGAGCGCGGCCTGGCTGACGAGGAGGAGCTTGCGCTTCGGGAGCCGGTCGGCGATGACGCCGCCGTACAGGCCGAAGAGCAGCATGGGAAGAAACTGGAGGGCCGTGGTGATGCCGACGGCGGCGGCGGACCCGGTGAGGCTCAGGACGAGCCAGTCCTGCGTGATGCGGGACATCCAGGTACCGGTGTTGGAGATCACGGCGCCCGTGGCGAACAGGCGGTAGTTGCGAATCTTCAGCGACGAGAAGGTCCCGCCGGGCTTGCTCTCGTGGGTGGACGTCGGTGCGGGGGCGGAGTCTGCTCCGGATCCCGTACTCAAAAGGGTTCGCCTCCTCGGCGTGGACTCTTCACTGACTGACGAGGCAGTGACGGCGGTACCGGACCGTGGTCCGGTACCGCCGCTACAGGTGGGCGAGCTTCTCCAGTACGGGCGCGGCCTTGCGCAGCGTCTCCCACTCTTCCTCGTCCAGACCCTCGGCGAGAGTGGCCAGCCAGGCGTTCCGCTTGGAGCGGCTCTCCTCGAGCATGGCTTCGGCCTGCTCGGTCTGGCTGACCACCTTCTGACGACGGTCATCGGGGTGCGGTTCCAGTCTGACCAGCCCCTTGGCCTCCAGCAGCGCGACGATGCGGGTCATCGACGGAGGCTGCACGTGCTCCTTGCGGGCCAGCTCACCGGGGGTGGCGGAACCGCAGCGGGCGAGCGTGCCGAGCACCGACATCTCGGTGGGGCTCAGCGACTCGTCGACGCGCTGGTGCTTGAGGCGTCGGCCCAGCAGCATCACGGCGGAGCGAAGGGAGTTCACGGCGGCCGCACTGTCGCCGTCGTGGATCAGGTCAGGCATGTTCATTAGGATAACTCATTACCCATCCTAAAGACCATTCGGTGGTACACGCGCACCCGATCACTCACCCGAACGAGTGAGTTGGATGCGGAAAGTGACGACAAGCGACCTCGGAGGCCTGACCCTGCTTGCCATGGGATCGACAGTGCTCAGCCTGCGGCTTGACGGTGAGCTGCTCGACCGGCTCCGGCAGCACGCCGCCAAACGCGGAATGAGCGTCCAGGACTATGTGGTCCGGACGCTCATTCGGGACGACTTCGACGAGCGCTTCAAGACGGCCGTCGACGAGACGCAGAAGTTCTACGGGGCGGAAGAGGTCACGTGAGGCCGAGAGACGGCATCGCGTAGTAGAAGACGAAGACCGCCGACACGACATACATGGCCACCGGCACCTCGCGCCAGCGCCCGGCCGCGACCCGCAGCACGGAGAAGGCGATGAAGCCGACGCCGATGCCGTTGGTGATCGAGTAGGTGAACGGCATCATCACCATGGCCAGGAAGGCCGGGACGGCGAGCGTGTAGTCGCTCCAGTCGATGTCCCGCACCGAACCCGCGATGATCAGGAAGCCGACGGCCAGCAGCGCCGGGGTGGCCGCCTGCGACGGGACCATGGTCGCCAGCGGCGTCAGGAACAGCGCCCCCGTGAACAGCAGGCCGGTGACCACGCTCGCGAAACCGGTGCGGGCGCCCTCGCCGACGCCCGCGGTGGACTCCACGAAGCAGGTTCCAGCGGACGCGGAGCTCGCACCGCCCGCGGCGACGGCGATGCCGTCCACGAACAGCACCTTGTTCATGCCGGGGAAGTTGCCGTCCTTGTCCATCAGCTTGGCCTCGTCGCCGACGCCGAGGATGGTGCCCATCGCGTCGAAGAAGCAGGACAGCAGCACGGTGAAGACGAACAGGATGCCGGTGAGCACACCGACCTTGTCGAAGCCGCCGAACAGGCTGACGTGGCCGATCAGCCCGAAGTCGGGGGTGGCGACCGGATTGCCCGGCCACTGCGGGACGGTCAGACCCCACGCCTCGCCCGGCAGATCGGCGACCGCGTTGATGATCAGCGCGACGACCGTCATCGAGACGATGGAGATGAGGATCGCGCCCGGCACCTTGCGGACGATCAGCGCGAGGGTGAGCAGCGCGCCGAGGACGAAGACCAGGACCGGCCAGCCGTGGAGGTGGCCGCCGCTGCCGAGCTGGAGCGGCACGGTGGTGTGCGCGGCGTCCGGAATGCGGGAGACGAAGCCCGAGTCGACCAGACCGATCAGCAGGATGAAGAGACCGATACCGATGGCGATGCCCTTGCGGAGCGACGTCGGTACCGCGTTCATCACGCGTTCGCGCAGCCCGGTCGCGACCAGCAGCATGACGACGATGCCCGCGAGGACGACCATGCCCATCGCGTCCGGCCAGCTCATCCGGGGGGCGAGCTGGAGGGCGACGACGGTGTTGACGCCGAGGCCCGCGGCCAGCGCGATCGGCACGTTGCCGATGACACCCATCAGGAGCGTGGAGAACGCGGCGGTCAGCACGGTGGCGGTGACCAGCTGGCCGCCGTCGAGCTGGTGCCCGTACATGTCCTTCGCGCTGCCGAGGATGATCGGGTTCAGCACGATGATGTACGCCATCGCGAAGAACGTGGCGAATCCGCCACGGATCTCGCGCGCGACCGACGACCCCCGCTCGGAGATCTTGAAGAAACGATCCAGGCTGCCGTGCGGCTGCGGAGCCGCAGGCTGCTTGGAGGCGACCGGAGCGGTGGCCGAGGGGGACATGTATGACCTCAGTCGTGCGTAGAAAGGAGAAAAAAGCGGCCAGTTTTGGACTTTCATACGAATAAGTCGAGCCAGCCGTAAGCAGATTCAGTATGAATACATAAGGCGAAGATCGCTATCTCCGCGCGTAGACCCATGGGCCGACTAGGCCGAGGGGCTTTGCATACGGGCCGCATAGACTGAGCCCATGGCGAAGTGGACACCGATACACGAGGCACCCGAGCCCC
Source organism: Streptomyces sp. NPDC051020 (assembly GCF_040683105.1). NCBI lineage: Bacteria > Bacillati > Actinomycetota > Actinomycetes > Kitasatosporales > Streptomycetaceae > Streptomyces > Streptomyces sp. NPDC051020. Next base: position 130,771 of record NZ_JBFBCG010000008.1, read on the forward strand.
TGGAGGGGCCCGTCGTCGCCACCATCACCGGCGGCACGATCCTCTGGTTCGTCCTCTTCCTCGTGCAGCTGCCGTTCTACGGCTGGTTCGACGACCACGGTCACGCATGGTGGATCTGGACGTGTCTGGCCGGTGCCGGGCTCGGACTGATCGGTATCTGGTACGTGCGGGGGCGCGACGCGGCGATCAAGCGGGCGGCCGCCGCGGCCGGACAGGCTGACGCGTCCGGCGCCACCGGCGAAGGTCAGGGCCGGCCCTGACTTCCGTGCCACCCGAGGACCATTCCGCTCCTCCTCCGGTCTGATCTTCACCCCCCCGACGGGTGAACCGGATGTTCTACCCGTACCGTCGGAACCATGACGCAGAGGGCACTTCGCTCCTCCGGGGAGCGCACACCCGGCCGGCCCCGGCCGGCCAGGATCGACGCCGGTTCCGAGCTCGACCCGGTCCATCCGATAAAGCTTCCCGCCCCGGCCGTCCGCACGAGCGGGCTGACCGCGGCCCAGGTGGCCGAGCGGATCGCCCGCGGCGAGGTCAACGACGTACCCGTCCGCTCGTCCCGCTCCATGCGCGAGATCGTCCGCGCCAACGTCTTCACCCGGTTCAACCTGATCATCGGCGTGCTCTGGCTGATCATGCTGTCCGTCGCGCCGATCCAGGACAGCCTCTTCGGCTTCGTGATCATCGCCAACACAGGCATCGGCATCGTCCAGGAGTGGCGCGCCAAGAAGACCCTGGACAGCCTCGCGGTCATCGGCGAAGTGAAACCCACGGTCCGTCGCGACGGGGTCGCGGCCGAGATCTCCACCTCCGAGATCGTCCTCGGCGATCTCATCGAGCTCGGGCCCGGCGACAAGGTCGTGGTCGACGGCGCGGTGGCCGAGGCCGACAACCTGGAGATCGACGAGTCGCTGCTCACCGGCGAGGCCGACCCCGTACTGAAGCAGGCGGGCGACCCGGTGATGTCCGGCAGCTTCGTCGTCGCGGGCGGCGGCGCGTTCTGCGCCACCAAAGTCGGCCGCGAGGCCTACGCCGCGCAGCTCGCCGAGGAGGCCTCCCGCTTCACGCTCGTCCAGTCCGAGCTGCGCAGCGGCATCAGCATGATCCTCAAGTACGTCACCTGGATGATGGTGCCGGCCGCGATCGGCCTCATCATCAGCCAGCTCGTCGTCCACAACAGCAACGTCCAGGACTCGATCGCCCGCGCCGTGGGCGGCATCGTCCCGATGGTCCCCGAGGGCCTGGTCCTGCTCACCTCGGTCGCCTTCGCGATCGGTGTCGTCCGGCTCGGCCGCAAGCAGTGCCTCGTGCAGGAGCTGCCCGCCATCGAGGGTCTCGCCCGGGTCGACGTCGTCTGCCTGGACAAGACCGGCACGCTCACCGAGGGCGGGATGGACGTCACCGAGGTGCGGGCGCTGAACGGCGCGGACGACCCGTACATACGCCGGGTGCTGAGAGCCCTCGGCGCATCCGATCCGCGGCCCAACGCCAGCCTGCAGGCGATCATCGACGCGTACCCGTCCCCGAACGGCGAGGCATGGCGGTGCACGGAGGCACTGCCGTTCTCCTCGGCACGCAAGTACAGCGGCGCCGCGTTCGTCGAGGCCGACGGGCGGTCGTCGACCTGGCTGCTCGGCGCACCCGATGTTCTCCTCCCGAACCAGGACCCGGCGCTCGACGAGATCGAGCAGCTCAACGAGCAGGGGCTGCGAGTGCTGCTGCTGGCGCGCGCCGAGGGCAAACTGGCGGAGCCGGAGATCGCCCACCGGGCCGTACCGACCGCGCTGATCGTGCTGGAGCAGCGGCTGCGGCCGGACGCCGGGGACACACTGCGCTACTTCGCCGACCAGCGGGTCGCCACGAAGGTCATCTCCGGGGACAACGCCGTCTCGGTCGGCGCGGTCGCGGGCAAGCTCGGCCTGCCCGGCGCCGAGCACACGCTGGACGCGCGCCGACTGCCCACGGACCCGGACGAGATGGCCACGGCCATGGAGCAGAACGCGGTCTTCGGCCGGGTCACCCCGCAGCAGAAGCGTGAGATGGTCGCCGCCCTCCAGTCCCGCGGACACACGGTCGCGATGACGGGCGACGGGGTCAACGACGTGCTGGCGCTGAAGGACGCCGACATCGGCGTCTCGATGGGTTCGGGCTCCGAGGCGACACGCGCCGTCGCCCAGATCGTCCTGCTCAACAACAGCTTCGCGACGCTGCCGTCGGTGGTCGCGGAGGGCCGCCGGGTGATCGGCAACATCACCCGGGTCGCGACCCTGTTCCTGACGAAGACCGTGTACTCGGTGCTGCTGGCGATCCTGGTGGTCTGCTTCCAGGTCGAGTACCCGTTCCTGCCCCGGCATCTGACCCTGCTGTCGACGCTGACGATCGGCGTCCCGGCGTTCTTCCTGGCCCTCGCGCCCAACAAGGAGCGGGCCCAGCCGCACTTCGTCCGCAGAGTCATGCGGTACTCCGTGCCCTCCGGCCTCATCGCGGGCATCGCCACCTTCGTGACGTACATGATCGCCCGGCACTACTACACGGGAGCAGGGGCGCTGGACGCGGAGACCAGCGTGGCGACGCTCACGCTGTTCCTGGTCTCGATGTGGGTGCTCGCGATCATCGCCCGCCCGTACACGTGGTGGCGGATCGTCCTCGTCGCGTCGATGGGAGCGGCGTTCCTGGTCGTGCTGGTGGTGCCGTGGCTGCAGAACTTCTTCGCGCTGAAGCTGGTGGGCGCGGTCATGCCGTGGACGGCGGTGGCGATCGCGGTGGTGGCGGCGGCTGCCCTGGAGTTCACCTGGAGACTGGTCAGCCGCCGCTTCCCCGCGTAGCCGCTACCGCACGTCGACGAAGTCACCGGCGGTGGTGACGGCCGGGGTGGTGGACGTGCCGGCGAAGCTGTAGCGCCAGTAGCCGTCGACCGAGGCGGTGACCGTGGTCTTCAGGCTGCCGGTGCTGCTCGACTTGATCGTCTTCACCGTGGTGTACGTGGAGCTGGTCTTCTTGCGGAACTGGAGCTTGACCGCCTGACCGGAGTAGCCCGCGTAGGCGTGCGTCTCCCAGTTGGCGCGCGACAGCTTGCCCGTGACCGTGATGGCCCTGCCCTTCTTGACGGGCTCCGGGGAGGCGTTGACCGTCAGCTTCGACAGCCGCTGGATCTTCGCCGTGGTGTAGGAGTCGTAGGACGTGCTGGAGCCGTCCTTGGCCTCCGCGCCGGCGAGGACGTGCCAGGAGCCGGCCAGCGCGTTCTTCGTCAGATCGACCCTCGGGTCGATCGTGATGGTGTACGAGCAGGTGGAGGTGGTGGCGCTCGCGGCCTTGCAGGTCGCTTCCTCCTCGTTCGGCAGCAGCGCGCCGTCCATGCCTTCGTCCGGGTTCTTCCCGTGCCACAGGATCACCCAGCCGTCGGCTATGCCGGAGGCGTGCGAGGCGGTGACCGACACGGTGATGGTCTTCGCTGCCGTCGTACCCAGGACGGTGTTCTTGCCGCCGTTGACGGTGACCTTGGAGACGACGGGATCCGCCGTTGCCGCGTGCGCGGCCGGGACGGCGAAGGCGGACAGGATCAGGGCGCCGGACGCGGCGGCGACAGTGGCACGCATACGCATGTCTTCTCCGGTGGAGAAAGGGGTCCGCCGGGCAGGCGGCGTGGTGGCTCCGGCTGCGGCGGGACCCGATGGGTCAGTGCGTCCGCGGACCCGGCGGGCCGGACGGGGACGCCTGGGATGAGGGCACGAGAAGCGGGACCCCCTTCCGGAGATCCCGCTTCTCGTGTGGACCACGTGTGGTCAAAACCTGCAATCAGGCGTGGAACTACCGCACGTCGACGTAGTCACCCGCGGCGGAGACGGCCGGGGTGGTGGACGTGCCGGCGAAGCTGTAGCGCCAGTAGCCGTCGACCTTGGCCGTGCTCGTGGTCTTCAGGGTGCCGGTGCTGCTCGACTTGATCGTCTTCAGCGTGGTGTAGGTGGAGGTCCCCTTCTTGCGGAACTGGAGCTTCACCGGCTGGCTCGCGTAGCCGTGGTAGGCCAGGTCGTCCCAGTTCGCACGGGAGAGCTTCCCGGTGATCGTGATGGTCTTGCCCTTCTTCACCGGCTCCGGAGAAGCGTCGGCCGTCAGCTTCGAGAAGCGCTGGAGCTTGGCGGTACCCAGGCCGTCCTGCAGCGCGAAGTCGATCTGGGTGGGGTCGGGGTTGGTCGGGTCCTGGCCGTTGTAGTCGACGGCGAAGCCCATCGCCTTCCACGTCGTGGCGTCCGCGTTGCCGATGAGGTCGTAGTACGGCGAGATGGCGATCTGCCCCTTGCAGGTGGCGACCGTCGAGGAGACGGCCGTGCAGGTGGGGGGCTTGGCGCCGTAGAGCTCGTTCGTCGGAACGTCGAACGAACCGCGGTAGAGCGCGACGTCGAGGAAGAAGTCGGCGCCGAAGATGTCCACGTCGGCGGCGTGCGTCACGGTGTACGTGGTCGCCACGGTCTTCGTGCCGGAGGTACCCACGGCGATCGGCTTGCCGCCGTTCACGGTGAGCTTCGAGAAGGTCAGGTCGAGCGGGGCACCGACGGTCCCGGCGGCGGTGACGGAGCGCGCGCCGGACTTCGCACCGGACTGCGCGCCGGACGCGGCCTGAGCGGCGTGCGCGGCATCGAGGGCGGTGGAGTGGTGCGCGTCGGCGGCCTGAGCCGCAGACGGAACGACGAGGGCGGAGAGAGCCAGGGCGCCGGTTACAGCAGCCACGGTGGCACGAATACGCATGTTTCATTCCCCAATGTGGAGAAGGGGCCCGCGGAGGTCGTCCGTTCCCGGGCCCAAGGTCGTCTGTGAAGCCTGGTGACTTCACAGATCAAGACTCCTGGGACGCGTGAACGGTTGTATGGCCCGTGGGGATTTTTGCGAATGCGTGATCCTGCCCGGGTATTGACGCGTTCCGCCTCTCCGCTCCGTCAGTCGAACCAGCGGTCGCGCGCCAACTCCTCCGTGCGCGAGGGATCCTGCAGCAGAGCCGCGACCTCGAAACGGCGCGGCCACTGGCCCGCCGCCCAGGCCAGCCCCGCCGCGACACCCTCCAGCGTCGAGGCGTGGACGGTCCCGTCCGGGGTGCGGCGCCAGTCCAGTTCGACGCCGCCCGCGCGGAGTTCGCCGTGTTCGACGTACGTGTCCGGGGTACCGGCGCCGAGCAGGATCCGTACCGACTCCGGCACCTGGTGCTCCTCGCCGTCCGTCGTCACCTCCGCCTCGACGGTCTCGCCGAGCCGCCGCACCTGGAACAGCTCGGCCAGTTCCGCGGCGCGCGCCGGGGCCACCGGCAGGAGCGGCAGGCTGCCCGTCAGCGGCAGCAGGTCGGGGGCGTCCGCGATCAGCGCGTCGGCCGCGTCGACGACCCGTACCTCTCCGTCGACCACGGCCCGCAGCTCGTCGGGCAGCGTGACCTGTTCCGGGTCGAGATCGGCCAGGGCCGTGTACAGCTCGTGGAGTTGTACGGAGCCGACCGCACGGTCCTCGTCCGCGAGCCGGCCGAGGAGTTCCGCCGCACCGCCCGGCTCGTCGAGGAGCGCGGCGACGGAGGTCCGCACACCGAGGGCATGCAGCACCTGGGCGTCGTCGAAGCCGGTCGCATCGGTGGAGTCGTACAGTCCGGACAGCCGCGAGTCGCCGCCCGCGGCCCGCAGCCCCGCCGGGCGCCGGCCGTCGAGCACCGGGTGGTCGCGCAGCCACCAGGCGGTGTACGGGCGCACGGATTGGGTCGTGCCGTCCGGGAGCAGCACCCGCACCGGCTGGGTCAGCGCGTCGCGCAGCGGCGGCCGGGAGAGCAGGGCGAGCGCCTGCGGCCAGGCGTCGTCGTCGACGAGGTCGAGGTCGCGGACGGCGACGAGTTCGGTGGCGACCGGCGGCACGGAGACCCGCCCGTCGCCCGACCACCACCCCTCGTCGTCACCGCTGCGCGGCGGCAGACTCAAGTGCAGCTGGTCGAGAATGTCCTCGCACCACACGTCGACGGCGTCGAGCAGTCCCGCGTCGTCGGACTCGGCGAAGTCGCCTTCGCGTGGCTCCAGTTCATCGGGGTCGAGGACGACATCGGTGGCCCGGACGAGCGCGAAGGTGGCCAGCACCCCGCAGGCGGTCAGCGGCTGCTCACCCCAGCGGTCCGCCAGCTCCTCGTCGCAGAGCGCGAGTTCGCCCTCGCGCATGATGCTCGCGAACGGGCTTCCCGGCAGCACGAGTTCACCGGCAGGTGTGGGCTCACCGTCCTCGTCGGGGAGGGCGAGCGCACCGAGCCAGGGTTCGTCGCCCGGCTCGAGGTCGGCGTCCCGGACGAGCCTGAGGACGGTGTCCGCGAGCTCTTCCGCGTCCAGCGCGTCCTCGTCCCACACCTCTCCGGCGTCCAGCGAACCGGCGACGGCCGCACGCACCTGCGGGGTCGTCAGCACCGCGCGCGGGGTGGCGGGCAGGGCGCCCAGCTTCTCCAGGAGCGGATGGGCGGCATCCGGATGCGCGACCTTCAGCCCGAGCCGGGCCAGCTGGCCCAGGACCGGGCCGGTGAGGGCGTCGGGGAGCGGCAGGAGAACCTGGCGGGGGCCGATGACGGTGCGGGGTGGCGCGATATCCGGGGCGCCCACCGCGTTCTCCACCGCTCCGGCCAGCGGGACCGGGAGTCCGGAGAGCCGGTCGGGGTCGATTCCCGACAGGCTCTCGTACAGCCGCTGCCACCAGGCGGGTTCGCGCTCCAGACCGGCGAGCCGGTCGATCGCCTCGGTCAGCGGGACCCGGGCGACGCCGAGGGTACGCAGTTCGCTCCGGCGCTCAAGTCCCGCGGGCAGCAGGCACGGCAGCACCTCGGCAAGCACCTGAACGGTCTCGGCGCCCACCCCCTCCACGACCTCTGCCTCGATCGGCCGCAGCGCGGTGGTGGCCACACGGACGCTCTCCGCCCCGGCGTCCCAGGCGTCCCACTGCTCGGGTTCGGCGGCGGCGTCGCGCGGGGCGGCGGGCTCCAGGAACGCGACACGCGACAGCCGGTCCAGGATCGCGCCGCGCACGGCACCGTCCAGTGCGCCCTTGCCGAGCGGACCGGGCACGAGGTCGAGAGTGGCGATGGACACCGGATGCCAGTCGGCGAGCAGTTCGGCGTACGCGTCGGCCGCGCGCTGCACCAGGAAGTCGGTGAGCGGGCCGGGCGCGGGGTGGCGGCGGGTGGTGTCGAGCGGCAGCGACGCGATGAGCAGAGCGGGAACGCCGAGGGGCTCGTCGGTGGGGGTCGGCGCGTGGACGACGGGGGCGGTACGGGGGTACACCGGCGCCCCTTCCACGTCCACGGGCACCGCCCAGGTCACCGACCAGTGCGGACGCAGCCGTTCCTCCAGCGGGCGGTCGGCGAGCAGGGCCGGTTCGATCGGCCCGTGCTGGGCGACGGTGCGCCAGCGGTTCGTGCCGTATGCGGAGTCGTCGATGTGTGTGTACGGGCCGTGCTGGGAGCGGCGCAGCGTCCGTAGGTCCTCGGGGGTGTCGATGACGACCTCTTCGAGACCGCCGAGCGTCAGGAGGAGCGCGTCGTCGACGGCGGCGAGCAGCCGTCCGACGAGGTCCTCGGCGACGCCGTCGCGCAGCGGCAGGACGACGACGGTGTCGTACCCGTCGGGTGCGGTGCCCTCGGCGGGCAGCGGAAGACGCAGCAGCGGTACGTGGCCGTCGCGGCGGCGGAGTTCGTCACCGAGGCCCGGGCTGCCGACGGCGGTCTCGCGGGCGAGGTCACGGGCCTCGGCGAGGGACCAGCGGACGCCGCCGTGCCGGCCGATGACGGCGGGCTCGTCGCTGACCGCGAGGACGGCGGCGAACCCGACGCCGAACCTGCCGACGGCGGTCTCGTGACCCTCGCGCTTGGCGGAGGCGCGGAGCGTGCTGAGCGATTCGACGCCAGTGGCGTCGAGGGGGGCGCCGGTGTTGGCGGCGGCGAGGACGGCGGGTCCGGTGTCCGAGGCGGGGTGAAGGGTGAGACGGAGCCGGCCGGGGACGCCGGCGCGGGCGGCCGCATCGGCGGCGTTCTGGGCGAGCTCGACGACGAGGCGGTCGCGGTACCCGCCGAGCGCGAGGTCCTCCTCGGCGTTGGCGTCCTCCCGGAACCGGGCCGGACCGGCGCCCCAGGTGTCGAGCACGCCGCGCCGCAGCCGTGCCGTCCCGAACGGATCGGCCCCCTCGGTCGCATTCATGCTCACGCTCTGACTCCGCTCTGTCCGGTGACGCGTTACCCGTGTCCGGCGGGGGTGTGTGCGCCTGCGTGCGCGTACACCCGTGCCGCCAGTGTGCGCCCGAAGGTACCGCGACCGGCAATCCTGCGTGGCGCAGCGGTGGGGCGCCGCCCTTGTCCGCCATCGCCGGGCAGGCGTGAAATGCCCCCGGCGCGGCACCACCCGGGTCACATCCCCTTCGGGGCGCGGGGGACCATTTCGGCGAGCCGAAAACGACGGCGAGGCCGCGAACCCGGCACGTCCTCGACGCCTTGCCCTCAGTCGCCGGACCGGGCCCGATTCCGCCCCCGAAGAACGCACCCCGACCACATCCAGCCCGCCCGACGCTGGAGGCAACACGCACCCCGACCACATCCAGCCCGTCCGGCACTGGAGGCAACACGCCCACCGGGCCGCACCCGAAACCCGCACGGGACCCTCACCGAGCCCGTCCGGCGCTTGAGGACAAAGCACCCACCGGGAGCCCCGGGGTCGCCGCGCGCGACCCCCGGGTACCGCAAACCCGGACCCCCAGCGGCCAGGAGCGTCAGGAGTGACCCAGGTCCTCCGACGGCTCATCCGGTTCCACCGGGACCGATCCGCTGTCCCGCGCCGGGCGCAGCGGGTACTCGTCCACCTGCATCGTGTCCAGCGCGTGCGGCGCCGGCTTCGGCGGCTTCGGCATCACCGCTGCCTCCGAGTGCCCGCCGCAGCCGTACGACAGGGAGACAACATGACCGTCCGCCGGGCCGAACTCGTTCGCGCACACGCCAAAGGCCTGCCGCAACGAACCCGCGAGCGGCACCAGGAAGGCGCAGGTGACACAGGATGCCGGTGCCGCCTGAGCCATCGGCGTCTTCGGGCCGAATCCCTCTTCCCAGCGGTCGGCCGCGGTATGCAGCCCGTACCGGGACAGCACTCGTGCCCGCCGCATGCCGAGCTCTTCCGCGAGCGCGGCGATGGAGCCGCGCCTCGTCGTCTCCGGGCGCGTGGTGAGTTCCGCGTCCTCCGCGTCGACGAGGTCGGCCATCTCCTCCGACATCTCGGAGGCCACCGAGTTCGGCGCCGGCTCGTCCTCGCCGCTGTACCCCGGCTCCAGACGCAGATCCTCCGCCTCCGTCGGCAGCAGATCACCGGGTCCCATGTCGCCGGGCCGCAGCCGCTCGCTCCATGGCACCCACTCGGGAGCGAGCAGCGCGTCGGTCCCCGGCAGCAGTACCGCCTCGTCGAGCGTGACGACCTTGGCGCGGGAGGCCCTGGCGACCGTCGCCGCCCAACGCCAGCCCTTGTAGCCGGGCTCCTTGCACTCGAAGTAGTGCGTGACGACCCGGTCCCCCTCGGAGACCAGGCCCACGTGCTCACCGACCTCCCCCGGCGCGGCCACTTCCTCGGCCGCCGCGCGCGCGAGGTCTACGGCCTCGGCGCACAGACGGTCGGGGGCAGGGGTACGGGCAGTACGGCTTCGCGTCGTAGCAGCACTCACAGGTCTCGCTTCTCTCCATACGCCGTCTCACGAGTGCGCCAGCAGATCCATCGATTTCGGCCATGACGGTTGCGGGCGGAGCGGACCTGGGGGCCGCGTCGACGTCCGCACCCGTTGTGCCTGCCTCGGGCGCGCCTTCTGCTATCCATTCTGCGGGATCGCCGAGAGGCGCGCGGCCAAGAACAACCGCCGGGGGCGCGCTACGCACGCTACCCTCTCCGCAGCTCCCCGCCCACCTCCCGTCCCAAACGACGGCGTATCCACCGCGGTGTCCGGGCCGGGCAGTCACAGGAATGCCCTGTCGGCAGGGTGCTCGCTGACCCGACAGGGCGGCGAACCCCGCGCCCCGTACCGTTCTCGGTTCGTTACCGCAGTGGCTGGGGCACTATGTCGGGGTGGCTTCCGCCAGGTCGCACGACGGGTCCGGCCCGCTCCGCAGGACGGCCCGGTCGATCGGTCATGCCCTGCACACGCCGTTCACCGGCACCGCGAAAGGCATCCGCAGGGCGACGCACGCCCACGGGGCCGGCGAGTCCGGACTCGGCAAACTGATCGAGCTGCACGCCGTGAACGGCGCGGGCGACGTGATGGTCACGGTGGCGCTCGCGTCGACCGTGTTCTTCTCCGTCCCGACGGACGAGGCGCGCGGCCGCGTCGCCCTTTACCTCGCCGTGACGATGGCGCCGTTCACTCTCCTCGCCCCGGTCATCGGCCCGCTCCTGGACCGTCTGCCGCACGGCCGCCGCGCCGCGATGGCGGGCGCCATGCTGGCACGTGCGGTGCTCGCGCTCACGATGTCGGGCGCGGTCGCCACGGGCGGCCTGGAGCTGTATCCGGCGGCACTGGGCGTGCTGGTCGCCTCGAAGGCGTACGGGGTCGTGCGCAGCGCGGTCGTGCCACGCCTGCTGCCACCTCGTTTCTCCCTGGTGAAGGCCAATTCCCGGGTCACCCTGGCCGGGCTTCTGGCCACGGGCGTGGCGGCGCCGATCGGGGCCGGGCTGCAGACCATCGGGGCGCCCTGGCCGCTCTACGGCGCGTGTCTGATCTTCACCGGCGGCACCGTTCTCGCGTTCACGCTGCCCCGCAAGGTCGACTCGGCGAAGGGCGAACGCCGCGCCCAGCTGGTCGAGCCGCACAGCCATCAGTCCCCCGTCCGTACCGGGCAATCCGGGGCCAACGGCAAAAAGGGCAGGGCCAGGGCCAACGGAAACAAGGAGAAGCGGCTGGGGCTGGGGCTGCGGACCGTCGGGCCGTCCGTCCTGCACGGACTCCAGGCCAACGCCGCGCACCGCGCGCTCTCCGGCTTCCTGATCTTCTTCCTGGCGTTCCTGCTGCGGGTGCACCCGCTCGCCGGGCAGAGCGCGGCCGTCTCGCTCGGCATCGTCGGTGTCGCGGCCGGGGTCGGCAATGCCCTCGGCACGGCGATGGGCTCCTGGCTCCGGGCCCGCGGCCCGGAGGCGATCATCGCCTCGGTGCTGGGTCTGGCGCTCGGTGTCGCCGTCCTCGCCGCGGTCTTCTTCTCCACCGTGATGGTCGCCGCGCTCGGCGCTGTGGCGGGTTTCACCCAGGCACTGTCCAAGCTGTCGCTGGACGCGATGATCCAGCGCGACGTGCCCGAGGAGGTCCGCGCGTCGGCGTTCGCCCGGTCCGAGACACTGCTCCAGATGGCCTGGGTGGTCGGCGGCGGTATCGGCATCGTCCTCCCCCTCAACGGCGTACTGGGAATGTCGGTCGCTGCGGGGATCCTCGCCCTCGGTGCGGCAGCCTCCGTACGGGGTCTGCTGGGTGCGGCTCGGCGCGGCTCGCCGCACCCCCGCGTGGCGTGAGCGGGAGCGACCGATAGCCTTCGGCCCATGACCGTTGCGTTCTTCTCCGGTAAGGGCCGTCGAATCGGCGTCGCTCTTGGTGCCGTATCCGCGGGACTCCTTGTCCTGTCCGCCTGCGAAAAGCCGACGCCGCTCGCCACCGTGACGGTCGGCGACACCTCGGTGAGTGCCGAGGCAACCTGCTACAACGACGGCAACGCCATCAAGGAGTCGCTGATCCAGGGCTGCCTGAACAACAAGAAGGCCGAGAACACCGTCAAGGTCGCGATGGACGACAAGGTCCGCTTCGGCGTCGACCCGAAGATCGCGGACAACGGCTGGACCCTCTTCATCAACGGCCAGCAGGCCGAGCAGGAGCCGTACAAGAAGACCTACCGGTCCATCCCGGGCAGCGCCTTCTTCTCCAGCCAGACCGGTGCGACCGCGAACAAGACGGAAATCAGCATCGTGGAGACCACGGGCAAGAAGCTCACGGGCATCTGGCACTTCACCTTCGTGAAGACCAGCTGACCCCCTCCCGACCCGGGAGGACCTTCCCCGTGCGTGTGCTCGTCGTGACCGCTGTCCCGGTGGAACGGGACGCGGTCACGCGTGCGTTCACGGACGGACCGGAGGTGGTCCGGGCACCGGGCGCCGAGCTGCACCGCGCCGGCGGTGTCGATGTCCTCGCGGGCGGCGCCGGTCCGGCGGCCGCGGCCGCGGCCGCCGCGTTCGGACTTGCCTCCGGGTCCTACGGCCTGGTGGTCTCCGCCGGTATCGGCGGCGGGTTCGCGCCCGGCGCCCCGGTCGGCTCCCTCGTCGTGGCGAGCGCGATCGTCGCCGCCGATCTGGGCGCGGAGACCCCCGACGGGTTCGTGCCCGTCACCGCCCTGGGCTTCGGCCGGGACCGGTTCGAGCCGCCGCCGGCCCTGGTACGGGACGTGGCCGCCGCGACCGGCGCGGTCACCGGCGACATCCTCACCGTCTCCACCGTGACCGGCAGTGCCGCCCGCGCCGCCGCCCTCCGCGGCGCGCATCCGGACGCCGTCGCCGAGGCCATGGAGGGCTTCGGGGTCGCCGAGGCAGCCGACCGGCTGCGCGTACCGGTGCTGGAGATCCGGGCCGTGTCGAATGCCGTCGGCCCGCGCGACCGGGACGCCTGGCGCATCGGCGACGCGCTGGCCGCACTCACCGACGCGTTCGGGAAGCTCACCCCCGTACTGGAAGGTTGGACCCAGCATGACCGACTCGACTGAGGGCACCGCGAAGCCCGGCACCGCTGTGAAGATCGCCTTCTCGCCGTGCCCGAACGACACCTTCGTCTTCGACGCCTGGGCGCACGGCAGGGTCCCCGGCGCGCCCGCCCTCGATGTCACCTTCGCCGACATCGACATCACGAACGGCATGGCCGAGCGCGGCGAGCTGGACGTGCTGAAGGTGTCGTACGCGGTGCTGCCCTGGGTCCTGGAGGAGTACGCCCTGCTGCCCTGCGGCGGTGCGCTGGGCCGCGGCTGCGGGCCGCTCGTCCTGACGAAGGAGCCGGGTACGGATCTGACGGGAAAGACCGTCGCCGTCCCGAGCGAGCGCTCCACCGCGTATCTGCTGTTCCGGCTCTGGGCGGCGCATGTCCTGCCGGGCGATGTGGGCGAGATCGTCGTCATGCCGTTCGACGAGATCATGCCCGCCGTGCGGGACGGGAAGGTGGACGCCGGTCTCGTCATCCACGAGGCGCGTTTCACGTACCGGAACTACGGGCTGCACAGCCTCGCCGACATGGGCGAGCACTGGGAGGCGACGACCGGGCTGCCGATCCCGCTCGGCGCGATCATCGCCAAGCGGTCACTGGGCGCGGAGACGCTGAAGCTGCTGGCCGAGTCGATCCGCACGTCGGTACGGATGGCGTGGGACGACCCGGAGATGTCACGGCCGTACGTGCTGGAGCACGCCCAGGAGATGGACCCGGCCGTCGCCGACCAGCACATCGGGCTGTACGTGAACGAGTTCACCGCCGACCTCGGCGAGAGCGGCTATGCGGCGGTCCGCGGGCTGCTCACGCGCGCGGCGGCCGAGGGGCTGGTGCCGCCCCTCGGCCCGGACGCTCTGTCGTTCGCCTGACGTAACGGGTTACGGCCGGACGCCCGGTGCCGGGAGGGGCACTGGCGCCCCTCCCGGCGCTAGTGCCGCGACCGGCAAGGTTTACGCCGCGACGGGGCAAACCTTGCCGGTCGCG